>JBBREE010000025.1:0-16513 GCA_038203255.1 Candidatus Moraniibacteriota bacterium
CTATCGTGCTCCATAGCCAAAGAATTGGAAAACCGATTAATGGTTTTTTTATCCGAAAGGGCCGAAAACCCACTGGGCTACAAAAAATCATTGAGGGCAAACTGAATGAGGAAAAAATAATTCTGGTTGATGATTTGACTAATAGTGGCACTACTCTTCTCCGTCAAGCTAGGGTCTTAGAATATGCTGGTAAAAAAGCTACCGGAGCTTTTGTCTTAGTTAGTTACAAAGAAAAAAATCAAGAAACTTTAGCCCAAAAAGGCATTAATTTATTCTCCTTATATAACCTTTTTGACATGGGACTTTCGGATTTTTCTCCCAAATCAAATTCTACCACGCAAATTTTCGGGTCCATATGGCATTTTAAAAGTCCGGGTGCGACCTTTTTTATGCGAGTCGGAAAATCATCTCCTTGTTTAGACGAAAAAAGAATATACTTTGGCGCTGACAATGGCAGTCTCTGGGCACTCAATCAAGAAGATGGATCAGTAGCTTGGGAATTCAAAGAAACTGGCTACAGTGTATCTCCTGGCAAAGCGATTCTATCCTCCCCCGCTATCCACAAAAACACCGTCTATTTCGGCGCCTACGACGGAGATGTCTACGCTATTAACAAAGAAACCGGCCGTCTGCGTTGGAAAAATATGGACGCCGATTTTATCGGCTCCTCTCCGGCAGTTGCTGAAAATTTAGGATTGCTTTTTGTTGGCTTGGAATTCGGGCTTTTTCAAAAAAAAGGTGGGATTTCGGCTCTTAGTCTGGAAACTGGCAAAAAAGCCTGGGATTATCGGATGGATGATTTCACTCATTGCTCTCCAGCCTATTGCCCGGAAAAAAAAGTTGTGGCTGTCGGATGTAATAATTTTTATATTTATCTTTTCAATGCCAAAACGGGGAAGCTGAAATGGAAGTATAAAACTGGAGGAGAAATAAAAGCTTCCTTAGTTTTTGATGCGAAACGCAATCTTTTGCTCTTTGGATCTTTCGATAGCTATGTTTATGCCTTTGACATTGATTCCGGAGAAGTCAAAGGGAAATTCAAAACTAAAAATGTCATCTATTCCACCCCTCTCATAAGCGGCGACAATGTTTATTTCGGCTCGATGGACAAACATCTCTACAGTGTCAATCTTGATTCAGGGAAACTTAATTGGCACACAGATTGTGGCAGTCGACTTTTTGCCCAACCACAACTAATCGAAGACAAGATTTATATCGGCGGTACCGGTGGTATTATGCTTGAAATTGATCCGGAAAATGGAAAAATAACCGGTCGCTTCATCACCACTGAAAGAATCACAAATAAAATCGTTTACAATCCTAAAACCAGAAGATTTTTCTTGCCGACTTATGCCAATGAGATTTATTGCATTGAAAAGAAGATTTGATTTGGCAAGGAAAAAATATAAAAAAATTCGATATAAAACGACTGAATAAAAAAGAGCGAGGAAACCACTAGGGGTTTTCTCGCTCTTCGGCGTAGCGCAGAGGCTAAGGAGCTATGAACTCTTAATCTCAACACGATGAAGGGTTCCGTCGGCGGCGTAAGAAACTGTTGTGTCTCCGTTGCTTCGGCAGCTGCAGACCAGCTTGGCGCCGTAAGGTAAGTAGGCTTCCATTGTACATTTATCGATGAAGGCCCCGACCAAATAATAGGTCTTGCCTTTGTCGACAAATATAATTTTTGCCAGCTCCCCACCTTGGAGAAATCCTGTGACAGCAATGCTTACGGGTCTGGACACCCCTTTGTCATTCACGAGATTCCCGTCAAATGTTTGATGCAACCGGCTGATTTCCAGATACTGGTAATCACCCGCTTTAGCATTGGTGTAACCACCTATGATAAGGGTGGCGAACAAAAATACAAATGACAGAACAACTTTAGTAAAAGTACTTTTTCTCATGGCTTACCCTCCTTAGTGGGTATGGATTTTGAGAGAACTATTGACACCACATAGTGCTCCCGCTAAAAAGATCTCTTTTTTAAGTGTCCTTCTATCTTAGCGCATAATTGGTTTTTTGTCAAGCCCTAATGAATAGCCCCCGGGTAATGCAGAGATTTACTGGATAAGTCGACTTTTTACCCAGCCACAGTCAATAGCTAATCGAAGACAAAATCTATATCGGCGGAATGAGATTTATTATATTGAAAAGAAGAATTTGATAATAAAAAATAAAAAAATCTAGAATAAAAAAGAGCGGGAAATCATTAGATGATATTCCTCGCTCTTTGGCAAGCTGACTAATTATTAGTTTTTTGCCACTGCTTCATGAACCTCCCGAAAAATTGCCTCTGAGGTACCGCTGCCGACGTAAGAGACTTTTACATCTCCATTCGGCTGCCACCTACAGGTTAATGTCGACCCAGACGGCAGATGAAACATCATAGTGTTCTCATCGATAAATTCACCCTCCAGTCCCGACAGGACCTTATTATCGTTGTTCATTCGAGGCTTTCCCCGATTATCATATGACACATTGCCATATGAATATGTTAATTTACATTTTTTCCCTTCTGACAAAACAGATGTCACTACAAGAGAAGCCGGCCGGGTTGATGTGTCATTGCTAGAAAATTTTCCGGCTAATGGTTTAAGCCATTTGACCATCTCTGGGTAATCCTTCGCCGATGAAGCATCTATAGTGGAAAATCCCGGAACATCCCGAGGACTTGTCCCTATTACGGCACAACCACCCAGAAAGAAAGCAACGATAATTACTAATACAACGTAACTGGCAAAACGATCTAAACATTTCTTCATGGCACCCTCCACTGGTTATTGTTTTTAGAAAAAATGTAACGACATTGAAATTCTCCTGAGAAAAAATCTTTTTAAATGTCATTTTATCCTAACTTATAATGAATTTCTTGTCAACCAAACCATTAAGCTGTGGATAAAACGTTTTTCCAAGAAAAAAAGAGTAGCCTTTTCACTACTCTTTTTTTATTCTTCTCTATTTTATGAATCAATTTTCTATGGCATTGCTTCTTTCCACGCACATTGAGCACACTTTACAGATATATCGACGCATGTTGATGGACACAGACTCATATCAACTTCATTAGAGCTAGTACACGCGTTGGTAGAATTCTCTACGCACCTAGCTGTTTTGATAATAATAGATTTTCCACAATCATCTTCGGTACAAGAGACACCAAGGATAGGAGTCCAGAGACATTCCGGTGAACCATAGACAGGAGTGCATGATTGAATGTTGATGTTGTGTTTTGCCCAAGCAGAAGTCCCACCGTCGCTGTTTTGAGCCAGTACTTGAAATTCTTTTGATCCAACAGTAGGCCAGGTGTGCGAGGTTGTCTGATTTGCTCCTGAAACAGCCAGGGGTGTCCAATAATCAACTGTCCCATCTTCATCCCAATCAAAGCCATATTTGAGCATTTTTCCGTTAGGATCAGTAGAATAGGCTGTGAAATCATAGGGGGTAGCGGTAATCCCGTCAGTTGGCCCGGTAATGATTGGAACTGTAGGAAGACCGGTGTCTTTAACAAACTGCATACAGACAGGTATTACTGATCCACCACCTAAGTCCTTTGGATAATCTAAGTGATATAAGCTTAAATTATCTGCGTAACCAATGGTGATTGGACCAAAAGTATCAGTTTTTGAAGATTCTGCTACATTATCTTCCAGGTCAGTGGTTGGTCCAACTGTCTTTAATATATTACTTCCATTCTTAATATCAATTTTAAATTCTTCAGCAAGCTGGGGAGTATCGTATTCTCTTCCTGGATGTCCGTCCCAAGCCAATGTTTTCACTGTATAGGTACCAGCTGGAATTGAAACAGTTTTTTCAAGTGGATTAGTTGTTCCTCTCCATAGTCCATATGCTGTTCCATCATTAGGTAATCCTGAATTAAAATCAACTACTGGGGAATCACCTAGTGGATCGGAGAAAGGGCAAGCCGGTGCAAATGAATCTTCATTATTAAATTTCACACAAATAGGAATGACAGAGTTATTAGAAGTATTACCTGGATAAAAAATATGATAGAGCTTAAAGTTATCTGCTTTTTGAGCTAAGGTAATTGTACCAAAACCATTATTTTGCATATCTTGCGTCACTCCGTCCTTAATATCAGTCGTTGGACCAACTTTCTTTAAAACAGTAGTTCCTTTTTTAATATCAACATAGAATTGTTCATTGGCTTGTGCTGGCAATAATTCTCTACCTACTGCTCCATCCCAAGCGGAAGTTTGAATAGTATATTTACCAGCTGGAACCGAGATACAGCTTTTGGTATATGTCGGAGTAACAGCGTTAAGATGAATTGAGGTTGGATCAGATTCAAGCATACCCGCAGTGTTAATGCTAAAGACTGGGGAACCAGTAGTAGCAGTAAAAGGACAAGCTGGGATAGGCATGGCGGGAGGAGTTACAATTTTGTAGTCTTCTACTACCATATAAGAAGCATCGACATCATATCTAGGAGTTCCATCTTCATTGTACACGTTGGCTATCAAATTCAATTGAAAAGCAACCTGATGCGAACCCTCACTAGATTGAACATTTGTGCTAAAGGTGGCAACCTTTCTAGAGGAAATATTTTTGGCTGTTTCTTCAAGCTGACAATACGTAGCCAACCACTCATCATCCGAGAGTTCGGTTCCTAGCGTTTCGTCACACCAAGCATCTCCATAGGTGTCATTGTTCTCATTTTCAAAATGATATAAAGAAGGTGACCAAGCTGTCCAATCGTCTAAGGCAGCATAAATATCACCCTTCCAAATAGAATTAGAGCAGGTTATTAATTTAAACAAGATATCAGTGGAAAGTTTTTCGTTAGGTAGATAATCATCTTTAATATCCACTGTCACACACGTACCTTCGCCACTCCCCCCTGTTCCATACATCTCATTACAATAAGTAGCCGCCTGACTCTTACTAGCAAAACCTAGGAATAGGAAACCAGAGAAAAGAAAAAAAATTAAGATTGAAATATTTCTTTTTTTAGAATTCCATATTATAAGAGCTAAGCTTACTATAGTTACCACAATGAAAATTAAGTATACCAACACATTACCTCTTATGCCAAAAACATTTTTTTGCATATTAGCCTCTGGTTTGCTCTCTGGGCTATCAAATTTAAAGGTCTTTTGATCTAAAACCTTTCCGTTTTCATCTTTTAAGGTAGCACTTACTTGGGCTTCCTGACAGTCACTGGTGATTTCTTGGTTCAGCCTTGTTGACATTTTTGTCTTATCCAGAGCTTCGTTGACTATAGGAGAGATACATTCATTACCATTTTTATCTCTAACATCTATATCAAAAAACAAATTAGAACTAGTGGTCGCTTTTAGACGTGAACCAGGAAAACTATCAGCTGATCCTGACCAAAGAAGCGTAATCATCGCTGTTTCTTTGTTTAAGTAAGAATTTTTGTCTAGGCTAACGTTTTGGATAGTAGCGCTTTCTCCCTTGATTACATAATGGATAGAAACATTATCAGAAACATCCTTGTCGTTGCTTAATAGGGTTAATTTTACTTCGTAGGCCTGGGGAACTAATGCTTTAGGCATTTTTAGGGTAACAGGTTTTGTACCAGAGGCTTTTAGGTCAATAGTAGCTTGATCTATTTGATTGGTTTCTACTGCACTGCCAAAGACAGAACGCAAGGTTGTTTGAAAACTAGGAGTAACAGTAATGTCTTGAGTAAAGTGATTAACCAATTGACAGTGTACTAAGATATTTTCTTCTGGTGAGATATCTGTTCCAGCCATGGGTTCATAAACCTTATTACTCGCTTCACCCTCAACAGTTAAAAGACAAGCTCTAAGTTCAACATAGTTTTTGTCTCCAGCAAGATAAACTTCTCCTAAGTTACGGAAGGCTAAAGCTAGTCCAGCTGAGTTTTCTGAATAAAGATACAAATTGTATTTTCCTTCTAGATACTTAGGAGCGGTGTAAGTTATTTCTCTTGTAATCCTTTCGCCATTCTTAAGGCTCAGGATTTCAGGATAAACATATTCATTAATTACATCTCCTCGACTACTAGTTTCTACTAGTCTAGCTGAGTAACGAATATCTGCTTGCGCATCATCTTTGTTTAATAATTCAAAAGAAATTTTAAAAACATTATTATCTTGAGAGACTATGGCTGTTTTTTCAAAACCAACATCAGCTACCTTAATCATCTTTGCCGTATTGGGTTTGGTGGGAAGGTTACCAAAAGTCGATGGGGTTTCTTGACCAAGAGCTACTAAAGGGAAACAAATTAAAGCTAGCGCGAAACACCAAGACAGAAGGAAATTCTTTTTCATATTTTTTTTATAGTTATTTATTTTTTTTATATTAAATATATTGAAATTTTATTAGCTACTTATATTATGCAACACATTGTAAAACGATGCAATCCCTGCGCCCTGTGGATAAAACGTTTTTCCAAGAAAAAAAAGAGTAGTCTTTTTACTACTCTTTTTTTTGCTTTATATAAAGTTTTTAACAGTCATTATTTTCCCATCTTCCTGCGAATAAAGGCTGGTATTTCCAGTTCGTCATCTTCATCTTCCAACTCCTTGTTTTTTTGCGCTTGCATAAAACCACCTTGTTTTTTCGGCGGAACTTTTTCTTCGATGATCATTTTGGAACCGAATTTTTCCGGGAAAGTCATCTTGGGTTCAAACTCCACTTCCGGTTCTTGTTCTTTCACTTGAATTTGTGATTGTGTTCGCGCTTGTTCTTGTATTTGGCTTTTTTCAATTGTCATACGTGACATTTTTTCAATCGGATTTTCTCTGATATTGTCCATATCAAATCCGGTAGCCACCACAGTAATTTGCACCTCGCCTTTCTTCATCGTTTCATCCACCACTGCTCCGAAAATTACTTTGGCATTTGGATCAATTGATTCAGTAATAATATTAGCCGCTTCATTAATTTCCAACATTGTGAGATCAGTCGAACCGCTGACATTAAAAAGCACTCCTTTGGCGCCGTCGATAGAAAGTTCCAAAAGCGGACTGTTAATGGCCGCCTTAGCTGCGTCTAACGCTCGGCTTTCTCCAGATCCAACGCCTATTCCCATAAGCGCCGAGCCACTATTGGACATAATAGCCTTTACATCGGCAAAGTCCACGTTCACTATTCCTGGTTTAGTGATGAGGTCGGAAATTCCTTGCACTCCTTGACGCAAAACGTCATCTACTATTTTAAAGGAATTAATCAGAGTAGTTTTTTTATCGATGATTTGCAAGAGTTTATCATTTGGGATAGTAATAAGAGTATCTACGCGTTCCCGCAAATTTTCCAGGCCTTCCTCCGCAATCGCACGTCTCTGTGCTCCCTCAAAGCCAAAGGGCTTAGTCACGACTGCCACGGTCAAAGCACCTAATTCTTTGGCTGTTTCTGCCACAATCGGAGCCGCTCCAGTTCCGGTGCCCCCACCCAATCCACAAGTAACAAAAACCATATCTGCCCCTTTTAAGACTTCTTGGATCTCATCGCGGTTCTCTTCAGCCGCTTGACGACCCACATCCGGATTCATGCCCGCGCCAAGTCCTTTGGTCAAATTTTTTCCAATATGCACTTTCTCAGTAGCTTTATTATGATGCAGGTCCTGAGCATCCGTATTGATCGCCACAAATTCCACACCTTTCAATTTCGATTCAATCATTCGTCCAAGCGCATTTCCACCTGAGCCTCCAACACCAACAACCTTAATGCGAGCAAAAGTTTCTACTGGGGGTTTTATTTCTGCCATATTGTTTTTAGCTAATATTCAAAAAAATTAATTTAAAAAAATAAACTCAAATTCAAAAATAAATCTCAACTCTGCGCAATCTTCTGCCGAGAACCAAGAAAGATTCATCCTTTCCGTTTTAGTTTGAGTTTTTATTTTTGGTTTTGAGTTTTTTTGCTGAAAATCACTTTTAATTTTGTGAAATTTTTCTAAATTTAGGTGAATCTCCAGTACTTCAATCTATCATATAAAGCCCCCCTATGTCAAATCAAGCCCTATTAAAGACTTAGGGCAAGAACTTTTCAAACCATTTTTTGACCCCTGTTACGTGGGTAGCGGTATTTTTCGAGAAAATATCACTAAATTTACCCTTATATCCCCCGCGCGACCTCACTTGAGCGTCATCTATCCCCCAAACCAAAAGACCCACGACCGTCGCAAAAGACGGCTCATCTACCTTATCCACTAGACCTCCGAGTGGAATAGGAAACCCAGTCTGCGCCGGCAAACCGAAAACTTCTTTGGCTAAATCAACTACACCCGGCAATTTAGCCGCTCCTCCGGTCAAAACCACGCCGGCCGGTAACAGCTTGTCTTTTCCAATTGCTCGCAGTTCTTTATTCACCATGGTAAAAATCTCCTCTAAACGGGCTTCGATAATTTCTGCCACGTGATAGCGGGAAACCATCCCCTCTTCACTACTATCAATTTCAGAAAGATTAATGTCCTCTTTTTTGTTAATTTCTCGCGGGATAGCATTGCCAAATTCCAATTTTACCTTTTCTGCCACATCAATGGAAGTTCGTAGGCCAATTGCAATGTCATTAGTAATGTGATTGCCTCCAACCGGAATAACGGCGCTTAAAAGTAAATCATCCTCCTCAAAGACAGCCACCGAAGTGGTTCCTCCGCCGATATCCACCAAAATCACGCCTAGCTCCTTTTGCCTTTTGGTGAGTGTCGAGCGCGCTGCTGCCAGTGAAGTCAAAACGAAACTATCAATATTAATTCTAGCTTGCTCGAAACATTTCGAAAGATTTTTAATATAAGGCGTTGAGCCTTCAATAATAAGCGCATCCACTTCCAATCTCACACCATTCATCCCCAAAGGATCTTTGATATTTTTTTGATCGTCCAAGGCATAGTTACGCGGAATGATATGCAAAATTTCTTTATTAGGCGGAATAGAAATGGCTTGCGCCGCCGCAATCACTCTTTCCAAATCATCTTCAATCACTTCTCCGTCCGCTCGTCCAACTGCAATCACTCCTTTAGAATATTGCGAAGAAATATGATTGCCTCCGATACTCACCAGTGCGCTATCAATTGTGACTCCAGCGGTCCGTTCCGCCTTTTCCACTGAATCACTAATAGATTTCAAAGTTTCTTCAATGTCCACAATCATTCCTTTGCGCACGCCAAAAGATGGCGAAACACCAATCCCAATGATTCGAGGTTTTTCTTCAAAACTTATTATCTGCGCAATAATAGTGCGAACGCTGGAAGAACCAACGTCCACCGCGCAAACTAGCTCTTTCTTTGACATTGACGGAAAAAATTAGAATTATTTTTATTTTTTACTCTCCTAGGAATTATATTATAAAAAGCGAAAATTAACAACCGAGGCATCACAAAAAAAATTAATGTTTCATAATATACGGAATAAAAATGAGGAGACCAATGATAATTGCCAAAATTGAGGTCAAAAGGACGCTAGCTGCCATTAGATCTTTAATGAGTCTGGCATATGGATGCACGCGAGGCTTCAAAATGTCCACCACTCGCTCCATAATCGTATTTACCAATTCCATAATAAGAACGGCCATAATGACAATGACCAAAACCACCATCTCAGCCCGCGTCACATCGAAATATATCATAGCCATAACCACTAGAAGTCCGATGGCCAATTCGTTTTGGAAATTTTTTTCATTACGCAAGACATATTTTAAACCGCGCAATGCAAAGGACAAACTTTTGGTAAATTGTCTGAGTCTATTCATATCAAATCTTATTATCTTTTTAGAAATTAATTTATTTTTTCACATCCGCCTCAGATGATTTAGCGACCGTCTCTTGCAATAAAAACATTTTGGGAGAATGTCTAAAACCTAAAAGATGAAGCAAGCCGTGACTCGCGACTTTAGCTAGCTCCCTATTAAAATCCTTCCGGTTTTTTAGCGTATATTCTTCTATGTCATTATAACACAAAACTAATTCCCCGAGAAATATTTCCTTATCCACAGCTTCACGCAAGGATTTTTGATTTTTATATTCGCAAAAAGACAAAACGTCTGTCACGGCGTTTTTTCGACGATACGTCCGATTGAGTTTTTTGATTTCCTCCGGAGTAACTAGCGCCACGCTAATTGAAATTTCTTTCTCTCTCAAAAAATCACACTCAACCTCCGCCAGTGTGTTTTTAAAAACCCGCACAAAAAAACTTTTTTTGATCGGATCCTTAGCCAAATTATTAATTTCTACGGAAAGTTTCATATTCTCCATTATGCCTCATTTTCGTTTTTTTGCAAACTATGCGTTAGTCGATGTTTTTTTTATTAATATTTTTGATTATAATTTTCTTTTCTCCCCTTTTAAGTTTTTTAATCCGCGCTTCTTCTTGAGAAGCCAAGGAGCGGTTTTTACATTTTTTGGAATAGACCAATTTCACCGGCCGTCTTCCGGCAGTATATTTAGCGCCGAGCTTCCCCTCGTTGTGCTCCCCTACGCGTCTCTCAATATTAGTCGTAATGCCGGTATAGAAAGTTTTGTCAGCACATTGTAAAATGTAAACGTAATACATAAAAAAATTATTGTTCAAGTTGGGTTAGTTATATAATTGTAGCATGAAAACATTTTTTGAGATTGTAAAAAAAAGCTACCCCCTTAAAAAGAGTAGCTTTCTTTATTTCCTTACATATTTCCTTACATATGTCATGACATATGTACGTACCTCATTCACTACTTACATCCGATCACAAACTCCATCTCCATTAGCGTCCACAAAATTTCCTCGAGCATTTTGTCCTTTGTGATCTCCACTCTTACCTTGACCATTTCCCTGTCCTAGACCAAGTTCGGCGCGAATCTTATTTGCCTCAGTGGTGTTGCCTTCTTCCATAAGTTTGTGCATTTCGGCGAAGCGATTGAAGTTTCCTTCATTAATAACTTCACTCACACGTCCACGACCATTCATATTTTCCTTCCAAGCGGAATAATCTCCCTTATCAAAAGCTGCTTCCATTTGGGTGTGACGCTCAGGCGTGTAATTTGGTCCGGTTTGGCTGGCGTCTCCTCGATAGGCAAATACTCCATTTGAATAAGCCATGGCACTCAAGGCCACTATGCCTAATGCTCCTAAAATGTATCCTTTTTTCATCATGTTTTTTTTCTTTAATAATTATTAACTGCCGGCATAGTATAGGACGCATCTCATAAAAAAAGTTTTCATTTCTATCTGCCTCGCATCATACCTCCGCCACTAGGCATCTCTTCCTCATCCACACCCCCGCCAGACACCTCATCTCTATTCATACCACCGCCTTGCATCCCTCGCCCCATCCCATTTCCATTCCAAGGACGAATTTCCGTGGCGGAAAAATCGTTAGCCGTCTTTTGCGTTCCAATAATTTTAATTTGATTTTCTGTCGCAAGATCAACAGCCGGACGCACTAGTGTTTTTTCATCTACTGCCACATTCCAATCATGACCGGAAAAATCTTCCAACGAAACATTTTCGTTATTAACTGATTTAATTGTTCCGGATAAAAAACCACTTTGGGGTTGCATCCATTGTGTCTCTTTGGTCATCATTAGGCTATGAGAATAGGCTGGAAAATTTTGAGAGAGACCAGTATTAAACCAATGACCTATTCCAAAAAATATCCCAGACACACCGAAAAAAATGAACCCAGCAATAGTCAAAAATAAAATTCGGTTGCGACTATAACGGTACCCTAACTCAGTTTTTCTTATTTCAAAAAAAGCAGCTCCTAGAAAAATAGCCAAAAGAATCAACCAAAAATATGGCACTAGTGACAATGTGTATAAAATTTTATTTTGCTGGGCAAAACGATACAAACTCCAATCAAGACTGCTAACATTAGCATATCCAGCCAAAAAAGCCGAAGAGGCCAAAGCCAAAACTACTAGAAATAAAATCCATTTGGCATATTTTCGCAACAAATATTTCCATCTGGGCTCGGGTTTGATATTTTGCTCTTTGATTTTTTCTAAAGTCTCGTTAATTAAGCTGTCCATAATATTTAAAAACAATTAATATTTTTCTCACGTAATTCTTTTTTAAGCCTTTCTTTTCCGCGAGCCAGGAGAATAGCTACCGTTCCTTTGGGTTTCGCTAGAATATCCATAATCTCTGCGTATTCTTTTTCTTCGATAAACCTTAGAATCATTACTTCTCGATAATTAAACGGCAACTCTTCGATGCACTCCCTAACTTTTTCTGCACAATCCTTATTCTCTATTCGTTTAGATTCCGGCATTGCCGAGTGGATTATTTTTTCCCATTCACTATCCTCCAAAACATTGGTTCTGGGCCTGGCACTACTACGCCGGAAATGATCAATGACATGATTGTGAGCAACGCGATAAGCCCAGCTGGAAAATTTTAAAGCCGTGTCGTATTCATTCAATTTCTGATAGATTTTAATAAAGACTTCTTGCAACAAATCCTCCACATCTTCCTTAGGAGATTGCGACAGACGGCGGATATAGTGGAAAAGTGGTTTTTCATAACGCTCCATTAAAAACCCGAACGCTTCGGGGTTTCGTTTAGCCGCTTCAATCAATTCTGTATCGGTGCGTTCTTTTTGATTTTCTGCTTGCATAATATTCGTCACGTTAAATAGTACGCAAATTCTTATGTTTTGTTTTCAAATACGTAAGTCCTGTAAATAATACGCTGCGCACTCAAAAAAGCTTTCATTTAAGCACAGCTTTTTTTCAAAAAAATTTAAGCTATTTTCCTGATTTCAATTTTGTCTTCATCTAGTGTAATAAAGGTGCAAGGTGAATCAGTCCAGCAACCGGAATTGTAATAGTGCACCCGACCTCTTTTCTTTTCGTCGGTTCTGTGAGTGTGTCCGCAAAAAACCACATCCGCTCCTTTGAGGCGGGCATAAATAAGCGCTCTATCCGCCACTTGAGCGGAAAGCCTGAGCCAGCCTTTATTTTTACTTTTTATAAACTGCGTCATCCGCCGATCCTTAAAATCAATGGCTTGAATGAAATTGTACACCGCTGTAGCAAGATAGCTTAAAAAAACATTATTCACTAAAAAATAGTCAAACTGATGGCCGTGAATGGCCAGATATTTTTTCTTCCGGTATTGCCACTGATAAGATTTATAGGCCTTAGCTCCGGTGAGCGCCGCAAAAATTTTGGTCAGCCCCGCGTCGTGATTGCCTTCAATCCAACGCACTTTTTTCTTTTTGGAAATTTCTCCAATGACTGCCAAAAGTTGCCAGCCGGAATCTTTCAACCTTTCAAAATCCAAACTTTCAAAAATATCCCCCATTAGGATTAACTTTTTAAAACTGGCTTTTTTCAACATCTCAATCACTTTGTCGGCATGACTAACTTTCGAACCCAAATGGATATCGGAAATGATTAAGGTATGCGTAACTATTTTTTCGTTTTCCATTTTTTTAAGCGAAATATCCTAAAAAGAGAAAATAAAGTCCCGCCAAAACAACCACCCAAGAAATCGCGTCCCTTCGACCCTTATGGTCGAGAAGTCTTTTATACATATCAGCGGTCTGAGCAGTCACAATAAAAAGCGCCAACCCTTTGAAAATAGCCAAACAGCCAAAAATGGTTATAATGAGCGAAGATCCTCCCGTCCAAATATTATGAAAAGCCACAATAAGATAACCAATGGTAAGACTGATGAGTCCGCCGGAAAGTGCGCCCATGGTGCTGTGGGCTATTTCTTCCAAAGTGGAATGCAAAAATTTGGGATTAATCAGCATGCCCATTCCGATAGCAAACCAAGCCAACCCAAAAATTTGAAAAATTTGTGCCTCTGTCATATTTTTTGTATTTTTATTTTATTACTCTTTTTATTATACCACAAAAAATCAAACTCCCTTTATTTTCAACTTTTTGAAAGTTGTTACTGAACGTGTTACTTAACAGATTTACATTTAACTATAGGAGATATTTTCAATTTATATTTTTACAAGCTTCCTTCAACCAGCTTCAAATCTTTGATTAAAACATTTTTTATCGTCGGGTCATAGCTTTTTTTGTCTTTGTCGATGAGTTTAGCAAGAGATTTAAATTGATTGGCTATTCCTCGTTCAAGGATTGTAATTAATATTTTTTTAGTGCGTTTGTCGAGAAATGGATTAGCCTTGATCATTTTTAAGAAATTATTTTCATCTTCGATAAGTTTCATGCCGGAGAGGAGGATATTTTTGGCCGACTTATTTTTGATGAGATTTTCCTTATAATATTTTTCCACTTCAGCGCGGAAAAGGGTCGGGGTCATTTCTTTTTCTGGCGGAGTTGCCTCCGTGTTTTCTATGGTTATTTTGTCAGCGGAAACATTGGCCGTTTTTTCTTCAATTTGGCCGGTTGTGGCGGTGCCGGTGATGTCCGCTGTAACTTCTGTGGCTCTCCCGGGATTGTTTTCATCTTCGGAAATTTTGGAAACTTCGACAGTATATTCTCCATCACCTGTGCCTTCAGTTACGATGGTATATTTTTTATTTTCCGGATTAGGAATAGTCACAAATTCGTTGGCTGTGTCGCTTCCGGTATAGAAAGATCCCTCAATTTGATTTTCGTCTTTCAGTTTTTTAATATTCTTACCTACCCAATGCACTCCATCTGGCGCGATGATTTGGATGTCGATGGGGGAAAAGACTCCAAAGGTCAAAATATGCGCAATACGTGCCACATCATTAACAGGTCTACAATCATCTTTACCTTTTAATTTATTAATAACATTACATTGCGCTTCGGTAGGCAAATCAGAATGGGTCGAATTCAATTCAATCTGTTCGTCAGATCCTATTCCCTTGGAACTTTCAAGTGGCACAGTTTCATCGCCAGCGCCATATTTAATACCTATATTAGTTTTTCCATAACCATCAGGCATACCATGTTCCCATTTATTATTTTCATTACTATCCACCACTTCAAGCTTTTTAATTGTATCTTCTAAACTATTTATTTTGCCAACTATATTAGTAAAATTTACTTTTTTAAGATTACTAAGTTTATCTGCACTATTTATGAGTTCCAAAAAAGTATTCCTGGGATAATTATTGGGATAATCTCGCATATTTTCGCTAGATAAGTCCTTCAAGTAAGCATAATCAGGAAGTAATTCTTGAGCAGATTTTACTCGCGATTGGATATAGTTTTTTAAATTGGTAGAGCCGGTAGCGTGGAATGCTTCCATACTAAAATAAGCCTTTTCCACTTTTCCGATAGGATCTTCAAACCCCTCCCCTGCTTCCCACTTTAAATAATCTTCCGGTGCCCCATGGTGTGGAGTCCCCAAGGTTATCAGATGATTCAAATCGTTCCTCTGATCATAGGCTGAACTTTCGATATAATATCTCGCCACTAGTCCACCCATTGAATGCGCTACTAGGTCTACCTTGGAAACTTTAGTATCCTCTTTTACAACGTCAATTTTTTGTTTAAGTAAATTTGACGTTTGGATATTACTGTCTCGCCATTCATAGGGAAACTCGAAAAGATTTTTGTTCTTCCTATAGCCATTTTTTTCAAAAGACAAAATAAGATTATCATATATATGCAAAATTGGATCCAAAACAAGATCTCCCACTAGAGCTGTTTTTGATGCTGAACCCATAATTCCGGGAATAATAATTACCGGATCAACTATCGTATCGGTACTCCTAAATAAATCTTGCTCATATGTTCCTGAAATTTTTTTTCCTTCAGTCAGCATATTTCCATCCTCTGTTGGGCCCAAGGGACTTCCATACCAATCATCCTTAAGAAGTAACTTTTCTCGACAGGAGTACCCAGGATCTTTACATTTCATTTCCGACCTCACTGCATAGGAATCTCCACTTTTCTCAAAATTAGAGTTAACTATCTCTAAATAATTATTTGTATCGGTAGAAGAATTAAATTCATTATATTGCACCTCCACGTCCGTATATTCATTATCATAAAAACTACAATTCTCAAAATGAACTTTTCCTCCAATATAAAGCACGGCTGGATTACTTTTTGTTTCAGCATAAACCGGAGGAATAATGTTCCATAAAAAAGAGTGCTGAGCACCTCCATCGTCATATATAGCGCCCCCTCCATAGATTTTTACATAGCGTAAAAAGGATGGCGGAAGAGAAGGCGTACCTTCCAAATCATACCTATGAAATTCAATGAGAGACCCCTTATGCTCAGGATCGTACGTTATTTCTATAGGCTCTTCTTGCGTGCCGTTAGCTACTAAACGTCCCCCATCCACACTGAGATATCCATATCTTCCACCACTATCTTTACCAAATTTTATCTGCACACCTTTTTCAACAACTAAAGTAGCTCCGGTTTCAATGTGCACAATTTTGTTTATATTGGAAATATTGTCTTTACTCCAGATGGTGTCACAGTAGATGTATAGATCAGAGTCGTATTCATCATTTTCACACTCATCATCCGCCCTGACGTTAGAAAGACTAAAAAATGTGCCTAGTGTTACAAAAAAACATAATAAGAGAAATCTATTTATTCTTATTTTCTTTTGTTTTCTCATTTTTATTAATAAGATTAATTATTAGTAAAATAAACAAGATGATATTTATCCATGGC
>JBBREE010000026.1:0-15492 GCA_038203255.1 Candidatus Moraniibacteriota bacterium
ATTCTAAGGGAATTGGTTGGGTATGAAAAAGTGGTTCTCACGATAAATTCGAAAAACGTAGGTTATCCCAAAGGGCTTAATGTCATAAAAGGCAAAGCGGAAGGGGAATATCTTTTCATCATAAATCCCGATGTCCTTCTCCGAGAAAAAGATTCTTTCGCCAAATTAGTCGGTTATATGGACGCTCACCCGGACATCGCTATTCTAGGTTCAAAACAAATCAACGATAATGGAAAAACAGCTATGAACGTCAGAGCTTTTCCGAAACTCTACTTGCAAATAGCCCGGCGAACATATCTGCGCAATCTTTCTTTTTTCAAAGAGCGCATTGCTTATGATGAGATGCGTCATCTGGATTATTCTAAGATTCAAGATGTTGATTGGTTACAGGATTCTTGCGTTTTGATCCGGCGGGATTTTTGGGAGAAAATGGGGGGCTATGATGAACGGTATTTTCTTTTTATGTCGGACACGGATATGTGTTTTAAAGCTTGGAAGAATGGTTACCGAGTGGTTTATTATCCGGCGACGCAAGTTTTCGCGGATGGAGAAAGATTGAGCGCCGGAGGATTGTTAACTTTTTTTAGAAGTTGGATATTGCGCCAACACGTTTGGGATTCGCTCAAATATAACTTGCGGCATTGGAACGAAAAAAATCCGCGTAAAATTTATTATGAAAAGCATAAAAATTAAATTGGAAAAAACGTATCGCATGTTTAAAAGTACCGGTTTTCTAGAAACGGTTAAGGTTTTATGTAATTACTTGGCAATTTATCTGAAAGCGTTTTTTCTTAGGAAAGGCGATGTGCTTTTTGTGACTAGTGGAGTGGGGGATAGTGCAATGTATCGCGCCTATAACACGGCGGAAGAATTGAGAATGCATGGCATCTCGGCTCAAACAACTATAACAGACAACCCTCGATTGCTTGACGCGGTGGACAACTTTAAAATATTTGTTTTTCATCGAACTGCCGTTACTTCAAAATTAGCAGAAGTGATTGAAAAAATTAAAGCACAAAAAAAAGAAATTATTTTTGATACGGACGACTTGGTTTATGACCCGAAATATTTTGTGGAAACCAGCTCGTTTGCATCAATGAGTGCAAATGAAAAAGAAGTATATAGAAATGGTATCGGAGCGGAAATTGTGAACGACCCGTATGCTAAAGTTTGCACGACCACCGTTTCTTATTTAGCGGATAAGTTGAAAGAAAAAGGCAAGGAAGTTTTTGTGGTGTCCAACAAAATTGCCAATGACGAATGGAATTTTTGCCAAGAAATAATTGAGACGCAAAAGCCTCAAGATGGCTTTGTCAGAATCGCTTATGCCAGTGGAACTTTATCGCATAACTTTGATTTCGCATCGATCAAGGGGGCTTTGATTGAGATTTTGGAAAAATATGAAAAAGTTAAACTATATCTGATGGGACCGCTGGACATCCCAGAAGAGTTGAAGGATTTCAGAAAACAAATTGAAATTGTGCGCTTCTCTCCTCGCAGGCAATTTTTGCGTGATTTATACAAGGCAGATATAAACTTGGCGCCACTAGAACTTGGAATTCCTTTTTGCGAAGCCAAATCAGAAATTAAATTTTCTGAAGCGGGTGCGTTTAGAATCCCGACAGTGGCAGTCAAGAATCAAACTTTTTCCGAAAGCATAATTGACGGAGCCGATGGTTTTTTAGCTGAGTCTCAAGAGGAATGGGTGGAAAAATTAAGCAGGCTAATAGAGAATGAAAAATTGCGTAAAGATATGGGAAAAAAAGCCTATGAAAAAGTTTTGCGAGATTTCACCGTCAAAAACAGTCACGAAGAAAAATACTACCAATATTTAAAAAATATTATCCAAAAATAGTTATGGATGAAAAGAAATTTATTCCTAAAGTTTTTATCATTGTTTTAAATCATAATGGCGGAGAATTACTTGGCAATTGCTTGCAGAGTCTGCGTCATGTTTTATATGCCGATTTTTCGGTGATAGTGGCGGATAATGCTTCTGCGGATAATTCTTTGGAAATGGTTAGACAAAATTTTCCCACAACAATAATAATTGAAAATGGAAAAAATATCGGTTTTGCGGCTGGAAATAATATTGGCATCCGTTATGCTTTGGCACATAGTGCTGATTATGTCTTGCTTCTCAATCAAGACACCGAAGTCGAACCTAATTTTTTAGACAAATTAATTGAGGCGGCGGAAAAAAAACCCACAGTCGGAATTCTTTCTCCACTCATTTTCTGGCAAAGGACTGAAAAAATTTGGTTTTCAGGCGGGAGGATAAATTGGCTGACCATGAAATCCATTCATGATAAGATTTTATTCCGTCAGGTGCCTTATGAAACCGGATTTATAACCGGTTGCTCGATGCTGATTAAAAAAGCGGTGTTTGATAGGATTGGATATCTAAGTGAAAAATATTTTCTGTATTGGGAAGACGCCGATTTTTCTTGCAAGGCAAAGAAAGCCGGATTTCGCAACCTAGTAGTGCCGGAAAGCCGGGTTTATCATTTTGAAAAAAGCACCTTGGCTACGGGTAAGAAGCTTTACTGGTTGGTGCTTTCCGGGTTGATTTTTTTTAAAGAAAATGCAAGCTTCCCGATTAATATTTGGATATTTTTTTATACTAAATTAAGAATAGCGAAAAATAGTTTAGACAGGTTTGTCTATCCTGAAGATAATAATAAACAGGAGGTCCAAAAAGCCTATGAAGATTTCAAAAATGGAAAATACTAAAGACCTCTCGGTCATCATAGTGAACTATAAAAGTGAGCATTACTTGGAGCGATGCCTAAGTTCTTTTTACGCATCAGTTTCAGAAGGGATTACCTATGAAGTATTGGTTGTCAATAATTATCCGGAGGAGTCATTGAAAAAAATTAAAGCTTCTTTCCCGGAAATTAAGATTATTGTAAATCATAAAAATGGAGGCTTTGGTCATGGTAATAATTTTGGGGCGCAGAATGTTTCTGGTAAATACCTATTTCTTTTGAATCCTGATACGGAGATACTGGAGGGAAATTTTATTTCAGTCTTGAATGAATTTGAAAAGGATGCGACAGTTGGAGCCTTGGGCGGGAGACTGGTATCGGAAGACAACAGTGTTCAGGAATGGCGAGCTGGTAAGAGAATTTCTTTTTGGGATTTAATCAGAAATAATTTACAATATCCTTCCAGTCGGCATATCTGGGAAAGTGAAATAAAAAAGGAAGCTGCCTGGGTATCGGGTACGTCTTTTTTTGTTCCAAGGCAATTGTTTTTAAATTTAAAAGGTTTTGACGAAAATATTTTTATGTATTTTGAAGATATCGATCTTTGCGAAAGGATGAGAAAAGAAGGGAGGAAGATATTTTACTTTCCTGATTTCAAAGTTTTGCATAAAGGTGGCGGTAGCTATGTGCAAGAAGGGAAAAATTGGCAAAAACAAAACTACTATGATTCAATGGAATATTATTTTAAGAAACACCGACCGAAAATCGAAGCTTTGGCGGTGAAGGTGATTCGAAAAATTTTTTTCAACTAAAAAGCTTTATATCTTAGGTAATGTTGCTAGACAAGGCTTTTTGGGTGTATAATATAGTCGTAAAGAGCATACTTAAAATAATTAAAGAAGAAAATTATGAAAATCAAAAAAGCTATTATCGCAGTCGCAGGTTCAGGCACGAGACTTTTGCCGGCCACCAAATCAATGCCCAAGGAAATGTTGCCAATTGTGGACATTCCAATTATTCATCTTGTCGTAGAAGAATTGGTGGCAGCCGGCATTGAAGATATCATCTTTGTCACGCGTTGGGATAAAAAACCGCTGGAAGATTATTTTGACCACAGTTTGGCTTTGGAAGCTGATTTAAAGAAGAATGGTAAAGACGCGCTGGCTGATAAGATTGCTAAAATTGCTGATATGGCTAATTTTATCTATGTTCGTCAGAAAGGACCATATGGCAATGGTACGCCGGTACTTTCCGCCGCTAGCTTGGTGGATGACGAGCCATTCGTTTTTGTCTTTGGAGATGATTTAGTGAAATCGGAAACTTCTTTTACAGCCCAGATGGTGGAAGATTATGAAAAAAATGGAAACTTAATGATGGGAGTTCAAGAGGTGGCCGAGAAAGATGTGGTTAGATATGGCATCGTCAAATTGAACAAAGAAACTAATTTTGTGGAAGATATTATCGAAAAACCAAGCATTGAAGATGCGCCTTCTCGTTTAGCGGTTTTTGGTCGGTATATTTTGAATCAAGAGATAATCGATATTTTAAGAGATACCAAGCTCGGCAAAGGCAATGAATTGTGGATAGCGGACGCGATAAAGACTTATGTTGAAAAAGGTGGAAAAGTTTCGGCTAAACCGGTAGAAAATGGCGAGTGGATGACGACCGGTGACCCACTCAACTATTTGAAAGCAACTTTAGCCTATGCTATGGATAGATCTGATCTTAAAGATGACCTCAAAAAGTTTATAGCGTCGTTATAATAAAAAGGTAAGAAATTATGAAGATTGCTATTCAAGCGGCTGACCTGGATCATGACCGGATTGACGGGACGCGGGTCTATATCAAAAATTTGCTTAAATATTTTGGAGAACTTGATTCTACAAGTGATTTTTTGATTTACCATAAAAATGAATTTAATCCTGAACTTGAGCCACCAAAATTTCCCAATTATCGCGTGATTAAAAAAAGCTGGCCTCTTTTTTGGACACAATTAAGGCTGTCAGCCTCTCTCCTATGGGAGAAGCCAGATGTACTTTGGATGCCAATGCATAATATTCCTTTTTTTCGCTCTAAGAAACTTAAAACTGTGGTAACCATTCATGATCTGGCTTTCAAATATTTTCCGGAATGCTTTACTACTTTAGAGCGTTGGAAGTTGAATTTTTTGGCTGGACTGGCAATTTCTCGCTGCGACAAAATAATTACAATCTCGTATTCTTCTAAGCGGGATATTTTGAAATTTTATCCAAATGTGCGTGAGGAAAAAATCCAAGTCATCTATCACGGTTTTGATCAGAAAATATTTTCTCAAAAGCGGAACATAGAGGCAGAAAGGATAGTTAAGAACAATCTTAGGATAGACGGAAGATATATTTTGTATGTAGGTGCTATTCAGCCCAGGAAAAATCTCTCAGTGCTGATTTCAGCTTTCGAAAAATTAAAAAATGAACTGGGAGACAAGGGAGTTGATTTGAAATTAGTTTTAGCTGGTGAAAAAGCTTGGCTCTGGGAAGATGTTTTTTCGCTTCTTGATAAAAGTGCCTATGCGAAAGATATTCTTACTCCAGGACGGATAAAATTTGAAGAAATTGGACATCTGATGCGCGGCGCGGAAATTTTTTGTTTCCCGTCTCTTTATGAAGGTTTCGGTATTCCCGTTCTGGAAGCTTTTGCAGCTGAAGTGCCGGTGGTTTGCGCTGAAAATTCATCTCTGCCGGAAGTGGCAGGGGAGGCGGCACTCTATTTTTCCGGAGAAGATACGGAAAAATTGACGGAAAATTTAAAAGCTGTTTTACAAAATCAGGCTTTGAGAGATGATCTAATTAAAAAAGGAAAAGTACAACTGGAAAAATTTTCTTGGGAAAAATGCGCTGAGGAAACTTTGGAGTGTTTGAAAGATAAAGGAAGTTAATAATAGAGGTAAAGGTGGAATTAAAAAAATAAGAGTTGGGTAAATAGAGTGTTCAGTAACTAGTTCAGTAACTAATTACTTAACACTTTTTATTTTTCTTTTAAAAAGATATTTTTGTAGAGGAAATAGCTTGAGAAAAGCGTGAGAAGAAGAATGAAAAAAGCTAAATAGAGGTTAAGCTTCAAAAGACTGTTGAAAATTAAAAGTGTCCCGATGGCTATTAGGGTGATGATAGTTTTTTTGTTTTGACGAATGGTAGCGATTTTTATCTCGGCTAGGTGGCCAACAACTTGCAGGGCGATTAGATTGAGAGATAGGACAAAAATCATTTTCAAAAAACTAATGTGATTTGTTACAATGCCCGGGATGAGGCCGTCAGCAATGAGCGCCAGAATGAAAAAAAGCGAGAAAAGGAAAAGAGTGTCGCCGAGCAATTTATAGCCGATAAGTAATTTGGTTTTAGGAAGTAGGGGCATAATTTACTTTTATCGAATTATATAATCCCAAGAGAAAGCTCTTAAAATTTGATTTGGTAATATTTTTTTGATAGTCGACATTAAGAGAATCTATCTGGATGTTACTATTCGCTTTTACGTTTAATTCAAAAGTAAACCCCGGGAAAAGAGCGAATTGATCAAGGGGTAGCGAGCAGGAATAACTGCTAGGGTGCCAAAAAGTGTTTTTTAAATCACAATTGGCATAAACATCCAAATTTTTGGCGGAAACTGTAATCGCTGATTTTTTCAGCCACGAATCGGCGATATTAGCACTGGGTAGTAGATGTTTTTGGGTACTATTTATCAGATAGAAATCCGATTTTTCTACGGCTTTAAAAACCGTTCCATTTGGATGGGGACTTTTAATGTTGAACAATTTGTCTTTTTGATAAATAGCAATTTCATCCTCCCCAACATTTAAAACGTCATTCCAATTGTAACCCTTACTTTCGAAAGTTTGAGGATTATCAATCGGGAGAATTTTGTCTCCATTCACGATAAAGACTGAATCGGCGTTAGCAATCAGAGTGCCATCCGAAAAACCGGCCAAGTCATCGGTTGCTGGGTAGTTGCCCAAAAAACTGGGATCTTTCACGAGGGCTTGGGAAGTGTCATATTTGGAAAGGTAGGCTTGGTCGCTGACAAATTTTTTTAAATGGCCGCTGTCCAGGATATAATAATTATCAGCAATGTGAAAAAGGGCGTCGCTTGGATAGCTTTCTTCGGCGGTTATATCTTTCCCTACTTCATTATAAACCAGGTCGGACTTAGGAACTTCCTTGAAATTATTTTCGGCATATCCTAAGAAGAGCACCGTAGCTGATTCAGAGAATTTCCTTAACTTTGAAGCGGAAACAATATAATAGGCATTATCATTTTTAAGCAGTGATCCATTCCGCCAACCGATTGGAGCACCTGGGTCGTACATAAAGGCCTGATATGATCGCCTGATGGAAGCTGAGAGTGTTGTGGATTTTATTGAGGCAGAGTTTAAATTTAGAGTGAAAACGGCCTTAGAATAGTCACTGGAGATGTCTGTGTTGAGACTTAGTGTAGTATTTCCCGGGAGCGTCCCATCAGTCAGATTTGTTCCGTCTTTCAGGGCTGGTTCAGAGATATTATTTTTATTAGAAGAAGGAAGAAGAAAATTAAAGGAAAAGTTTTTATGCGGGAAAGCGATTAAATAGAACAAAAAAAGAGCTAGAGTGAGAGCTACTAAATATAAAAATACCTGAATTCTCCTATAAGTTTTCAAATCCTTTTTTTCAAGAGGAACCTCCTGAGTCAAATCAAACATAGGTTATTTTGGAAATTATTTTTTTAAGAGATAAATTTTTCCATAAGTGTAATTTTTGAGATAGGGCGGAAAGGTCACGGGAGTTTTGTAAAGTTCTTTTTTAGTCCGGTCGATTTCATTTAGGGCAAAGTTTTCCAAGGAGTAGCTTTTTACAATGATGACATTTTTCAAAAGCTCACTTTTTTCGTAGGCGTCTAAATTATTGTCCGGAATTATGAGATAGACTTTTTTAAATTGAGTTAGGTCGATTTTTTTCAAATCATCCGGGTTGAAAAAATAAACCGCTTGTTTTCCAAAGATCACATTAAGCGGTCCGGCCATCATCGCCCAGGGATTGCCCGTGGCATTTCTATCTACTAAAATCAAATCATCAGCTTGAAAGTCGAGACTAATGTTTTCGATTTGAGAAAGTAGGGTTGGATTTTCTTTGACGCCAAGGAAAGGGAAGAAAATTAGAAGGTTGGTAAGAAGAAGGAAGCCGGAGAAAACATAAAAGAGAATATTCTTTTTCAAAAAATCTTTCAAAAAAATAATGGAGTAGAGGATGCTTACCGGGATGACCGCGAAAAGATAACGTCGGAGCATCCAAGGATGATCCAAGGAGATACTGGGATTTAAAAGATAGATGAAGGTTGGGAGGAGGATGAAAAAAGGCAAAAGTATTGGGTAGTTTTTTTTCTTTAGGAAATAGCCCAAAGCAATGATGGCTAAGGCAATGTAGGTGAGAATCGCGTAGAGAGAGAAAACTCGCAAAAGATAGATGGTTCCGGAGAAAGGCAGTGAGGAACCGGAAAAATTATGTTTGTAGAAACTAAGAGAACTTAGAAATCCTTTGGCAATAGTGACATAGAAAGCGCTGTTTAGAAAAAGACTGGAGATGAAAGCGATAAAAATAAGGATAAAGAGAATTATAATTTCTTTTTGGATAAAAATTTTTTTAAACTGTTGTTTTTTGTGTTTGTATTTTAAGAAAAAGAGTAAGGCAATGACTGATAGAAAGGCAAGAGCTTCTATTCTTACAAATAAGAGTAGTCCAAAAGAAAGAATACAGGCAAAAAGGTTTATACGAGTTTCTTTTTCCCAAAAAAGGAGGAATTGTGCTAAGCCAAACCAAAGAAGTCCCAAAGCTAGGTTCTCAGTCAAAGTGAATTTGAAAAACCAAGAAAAAACAAAAGAGGTGCCAACCAGAAGGAAAGCGATTAGGGCAGCTTTTTTTTCTAGATAGTTTCTTGAAACGACGTAAAAAGAAAGCAAGAATAAGAAAAAAGAGAAAGCATTAGCAACGATAAGACCGCTGAGCCCAAAAAGGGTGAAAAAAGCAGCTAGCCAGGCGACATATCCCAGAGAAAATTGGGAAATCAAACTGCCATCTTTAGTGTAATAGAATCCTGGGAAATTAAGGGCTTGGCCGGGTCCATAGATCTGGAAAAATTGTTTTTCAGCTGGGAAAGAACTTTTAAGAGAATGGTTTTCAGATAGGCTAATGGCCGCGTTAGAAAGAGAGCCTTGGTCGCGTCCTGAAAAAACGGTCGGGACGGTGAAATGAGAAAAGAGCATTACGGCGAAAAGAGAAAAAATAAGAACCAAAGAAAAGTCTAGACTGGGGCGAGAATGGCGCTGAAAAAGAAAAATTGCATAGCCCAGAGTTACGACCGCTATTAGGGAAGCGCCTACTAGGAAGCCTTTTGTGAATAAGCTAAGGACGGCCAAAAAAACAGCCATCCAACCGAAGGACACCAGGATGATTCCAAAAGAGGAAAAGAGGTCAATATCGTTAATCTTTTTCATAATTCTTACTTTCCTAATTACCCTTATTATAGCTCTAAAATCTTTCTTTGCCAAGATTGGGTATTTGCTTTAAAATAGAAAGGTGAAAATAATATTTCGACAAAAATTTTAGCTTTTTTAAAAGCGATTTTTTCTTGTCACAAAGACATTTTATGCGTACGCCTAAAATAGGGAGCGGATTAGTTAATTTTTTAACGAACTGGACGAGAAAAAAAATAATTGTCGTAAGTGTTATCTTGCTTTTGGGCGGGGGCTCCTTCTATCTTTTCTACTACGCCAAATCCAACAAAACAATTATCGGGATAAGATCCTTGGCGGCTTTGAATAAGATTTCCAACTTTTTGCCTATCCCAGCTGATGAAAAACAAGAATTAGATGTGCTCAACACTTTAGTGCAGGATTTTTCCAAGACTGACGGAGAGACCAGAACTTTTATGGTGATGTTGCAAAATAATATGGAACTTCGGCCGGGGGGAGGTTTTTTGGGCCAATATGCCATCATTAAATTGAAAAATGGGGAAGTGACTTCCACTTTTGTCGAAGACGCTAATTTACTTGATCAAAGAATTACTACTAAAGTGACCCCGCCCTATCCAATCGTGAGAATGCTTGGACTTAAATCGTGGAAGTTTCGGGATTCAAATTTCTCTCCTGATTTCCCGACTAATGTGGAAAAGGCTGAATATTTTTATCGCCTAGCTGGTCAAGCTTCTAATTTTGACGGTGTCATTGCAGTTAACACGGATGTTTTTAATGACGTTTTAAAATTAACTGGACCAATCACTGTCCCTGGATATAATGTCACTTTTTCTTATCCGGATGGAGCTTTGAAATTGGAGGAGTTTGTGGAAAAATATTATCTGGCTAATCCCGGCGTGGATACTCAAGGCAGAAAAAATATCATGAAACAGTTGGCGCCAATCATCATCAGTAAACTTTTTAGTCTAGGAAATATTTCCAATCTGGCTGATTTATCACATAAGGAATTTCAAAATAGAAATATTATGGTGAACTTCAAAGATGAAGCTCTTCAATCGGCTGTGGAAAGCGTGCATTGGGATGGTAAAGTTACGACTGATTGGGGTTCGGATTACTTGATGATGGTGGATGCAAATATGGGGGCTTTGAAAACCGATTATTATATGAAGCGTGATGTTACTTATAATATCGATTTGACTACTGACCGCCCGACAGTCACGCTGGATATTAATTATAAAAATACCGCGCCCTACGGCGATTGGCGTACCAGCGACTACCATTCATATTTACGGGTTTATGCGCCACAAGGCTCAACGTTTGTGAGTAGTCACATGGTGAGTAAAATCACTGACGGAGATGAATTTGGTAAAACATATTTCGGGTTTATGTGTCATGTCCTCATTGGTCGAGAAACGAATGCGACCGTGATTTACCAATTGCCGGCCGGGTTTGATGTGGAGAACTATCGCCTCCTCATTCAAAAACAATCGGGAGTGGAAGGGGTGCCGGTAAAAGTGAATCTTAAAACTAAAGATAGCAAGGAGTATCATCAAGAACAGACCTTAAACAATGATCTTAAATTTGAATTTCAGTAATCCTTACGAATTACGAATCGAATACGAATGTACGAATAATTCTGACAATTTAGAAGCAGAAAAATTAAAAAACCACTCCGATGTACATCAGAGTGGTTTTTTGAAAGTTTAAATATATTTAAATATTTATTGAGCCACTGGTGTCGGCACAGTCATCGGAGTTGTTTTTGGTGCTGGAGTAGTTATCGTTGGTGCAGTCGTCGAAGTTTTCGGTGCGGGAACGACAGTTCCTGTAGTAGCTGGAGCAGGCATAGTGGTTTCGTCTCCTGGCGCAGGAACTGGTGCTTTAGGTGAATTTTTTGAGGCGCGGATATTACTAGGGATAAAATTGCCATTAGCGTCATTTTCACCGGCAATAACCACTAATTCTCCGACAAAAAGATCTGCCGCGCTACCAGCGCCATCTTTTCCGAAAGTCATATTACCGGAAAAAGGAATGTTTTTACTAGTACCGTCAGCCATATCAAGAGTGATACTAACATCGTCCTTGGCAGTTACGGTGCCTTTAATGGAATTATCAGCCGTTTGTTTATTCGCTGATTTATTAACAAGTAATCCCAAGGCGTTCAATTTATGTTTCTCATATTTTGCTCCGGTATAAAAAGCGGCTCCGGCGATGACAATCACGATAGCAGTGAGAGCTAGGGTTTTCTTTTCATAGCCTAACAATTTTCCTTCGAGACTTATGCATTTTTGATCCATAATTTTGCTTGTTCAATTAAATTATTAAGAAGGTTTCTAAAAACCTCCTCCTATGATTATAGGTCACTCGTTTATTTTTCGCAAGACATAATAATTACCCAATCTAAAGGAGGATAAGAAAAATAATGACAATAAGGGATAAGCTTATAAATCCACTAGCAATTAAGGCTAGGGGAAAAGATTTTAAAAGAGTCGGTTTGTATTGAGAAATGCGCTGGTCCAACTCGACCAAGTTTTTCCAAAGGGAAGGATTTTTATATACGAAACGCAGAGATAGGGTTTGGTCGGGAAAATCTTCACCGGTGGACGTATTTTTGAATTGAGATCCGTCTTCTGCTCTATAGAAGAATTGCAAACTTTTAGCAGTGGAGCTTTGCGGTTGGAAAGTTATATCTAGGCAATAGGTTTTATTTTGAGAATCGGGGATAATAGGGAAAGAGAAATCATATAAATTATTAGAGCTTAAAAAAGAATCAGTTAAAAATCCTTGGCGGATATTTTTTTGGCAAGGAGCGTCTAAAATTTTTACTAGAACTTTATCCCCAGGCTTAATTCCGGGGCTACGCATAATAAATTCCAATTTAGCTAGATTGCCATCCGGCACAATGAAAGATTGCTGGAGAGATTCTTGTGGGTGGAGCTTGGCCAGAGTTTCTTTTTCCAAAAAGTTTCCAGCCTGAGGGAAATAAAGGAGTGTGGAAAATCGCCAAAATATTCCCAGCATAAGCAGGACTAGGATAGCGAGGATAATTCTCTTAGGATTTTTTAGAAGAAATTGCATAACTATAAATAGAAACGAAAAATAATTACGTCATATATCAAATAGGCCATAAAACTAAACATTAGAACTGCGCTCAGAGTAAGGAGATTCTCAAAATGTTCTTTCTTGCGCGTCAGCATCCCAAGCCCGGTGAAGATTAAAATAATATGCGAGACTAGGACGGGGAGAAAGTAGCGTCCGGGCGTGCCAAGAATTATTTTTCCGTAATTAAAAAACATTTCCCAGTCCGCCGTGCGGATGCCTAGTTGCATAGCCAAAAAAACTATAAGTGCTAACCAGATATATTTTTTTTTCGGCAGAAAATCCGGCGGATTTTTAGAAAAGAAAAACCAAACTAGACCGCCTATTGCTAGGAGTTCCAGGATATTTATAAAATTAACAATATTATCTAAAATTGAACTATCTGTCCACCCGAGGCTTCCCCAATAGGTGCGGGAAGTAAGAGAGAGTTTTCCTGGGGTTAGCGATTTGGAGAAGTATTGCCCCATTGAGCTGGTAATTTCACCTAGGCTTTGTCCATTTCTAATAGGCAGATATTTACTAAATACAGAAAGGATTATGACGCCGGCCAGAACAAAAATTATAAAGGGCGCATACCTATAATTTTTTCCCAGAGAGGATAATTTTTTCCAAACGAGCCAAGCTAGGATGAAAATAAAAACCGCGATGAGAATTATGCCCGTGGCTTTAGTTGAATATCCAAGATAGGCTGAGGCGGCTAGAAGGCTGATATTTTTCCAGGAAGCCCCATTCTTAAGGAGAAGTGTACCACTCCAAATAAAAATAGCGAAAGCCAAAATCAAAAGGGCGTCATAATTAACCGAGGTGTAATAAATTGAAAAGCGCGGTTGGAAAGAGAGGATGGCAGTCAAAGCCAAAGTGGCCTTATTAGAAAAATCACAATTTTTAATGGTGAGATAGAAAAAGAAAAGAGCGAGTGTTCCAAGGAGAATGGAAAAAAGACGAGCCAAGTAAAATCTAACCAAAATGCTTTGTCCTGAAAAAGCTTTTTCAATGAAAGAGCCTAGCTTATGATAGATTGAACCGGAGACAGCGTCCGGCGGAGAAACTTGGTTGATTTTCGGCCAAAGGTTCTGATTAATTTCGTTTTCATTGACACCGGAAAAACTGTTCGGCGCGAAACTCATCTTGTCGAAAGAATTTTCTCGATTGGCATTAAGGCCGGCCGCTACAATAGTCTGCTTTATCTCAGTGGAGAAGCGATAAGTTTCTAATTTATCTTTGTCTTGATCTGAGTCAGTGGCAGCGGTCATTTCCCAGGTCCGTGGTCTGGGTTCGGCGAGGTATTGGATGGAATTATAATGCCGGGCCTCATCTTGGCCGGTAAACATTGGGAAAAGATCCGCCAGAAAGACTTCTTTCAAAAAAAAGGCGCCTAAAATAAGCGCTAAAAGAATAGTGGGGTTTTGCCTAACTTTTTCTATAAAAGCTTGTTTTGACATATTTTCATTATACTAATAAAATTAACAGGTAACAAGATGCCAGCGAAAAAGTTGAACTTTAGATGATGTGTGTTTAAACGCGAGCGAAAAGTTCAACTTTGGAATCGGGCATGCCAGCATCTAAAGCCAAGCTTTTCGATTGCATAAAAAAGACCGCCATCTAAAGCTCGGCTTTTTGAATAATTAACTAATTAATCAACCAAATAAAATGAAAGTATTCATAACAGGTGGAGCGGGATTTATCGGGAGCGCTTGCGCCAAAAAACTAATGGACCGCGGAGACGAAGTGGTGATGATTGATAATTTTAATGACTACTATGACCCGTCTTTAAAAGAAGCACGTATCAAAAAATTTTTAAAAGGCTATAAATTTAAACTCTATCGCGGTGACATTCGCGATGAGAAGTTGATCGAGCGCATTTTTAAAAAAGAAAAAATCGATAAGGTGATTCATTTGGCCGCGATGGCCGGTGTGCGCTATTCCTTGCTTCAGCCAAAATTATACTTTGATGTTAACATCATGGGGAGCCTCAATCTTTTTGAGGCAGCGGCCAAATATAAAATTAAAAATTTCATCTTCGCTTCGTCATCTTCAGTTTATGGCAATAATACCAAAGTGCCTTTTTCTGAAACTGACCCGGTGGACACTCAGATTTCACCCTACGCCGCTTCCAAAAAATCATCCGAACTCATCGCGCACGTCTATCATCATATCTATGGTCTGAACGTCACCGCGCTGAGATTTTTCACAGTCTATGGTCCGTGGGGAAGACCGGATATGGCGCTTTTTCTTTTCACCGATGCTATTGCGCATGGCAAGTCAATCAATGTTTTCAATCGTGGGAAAATGAGTCGTAATTTCACCTACATCGATGACATTGTGACGGGAACTCTCACGGTCTTGGATAAGTGCAAAGGGTATGGCGTTATGAATATCGGTGGTGACAAAGAAGAAACCTTGATGCGCTACATTGAAGTTTTGGAAGAGAATATGGGGAAAAAGGCTAAAAAGAAAATGCTTCCGATGCAACCCGGCGACGTGCCGACCACGGTGGCTGATATCAAAAAATTGAAAAAACTTGATTGGAAACCCTCCACTCGGATTGAAAAGGGGATTGCGAATTGGGTTAGGTGGTATAAGGAATATTATAAATAATTGCTTTTCTCGTCTTTTTTTGCTAGGGTAAATATAAAGGAGGCATGGTTTTTTATTATTGGCTGATTTTGAAAACAAAATCAATAGAGTCACAATCAATGGAGGAATTGTTATGGCTACTAAAGCTGATGCTAAGAAGCAGGTCTTTGGGTTTTTCCAATCTGGCAGGCGATATCTCATTGGAAGAGTATCTTTTTATGGAAGAATTGCTGTGATGCGCGGTAGAAGCACACGGCAAAACAGAGGGAAGCGGAGCAGTCAATGAGGCTAAGCAACTCTCGCAGTAAAGGGCTAGGCATTTGCCGAAACCCTTTTTATTCTGAAAAATTTGGATAAAAAAAGAAGGTTCCCTTATATTTAAAGGAAACCCCCCTGGTATTTCTATGCGAGTTGGTATTTCTTTTTGAAATTCCCAATCAATCGCTTCAGAAATTCGCTCGAATTAATTGCCGGGCTCTCCAAAACTTCTAAATAATAGGAACTATTTTTACGCATTATGCGCCTTTCACTTTTTGCTAGTATAGCGCATTTTTTGGATTTGTAAAGGGCTAGACAGGAGAATCCCGTAGGCATTTAGGCTTGACTTTTCCTGTAGCTGTGTTATTTTTTGGA
>JBBREE010000027.1:0-14791 GCA_038203255.1 Candidatus Moraniibacteriota bacterium
GCGAATAATAGACTGGTAAAGTTTATTTGACAAAAGCAAAAATATATGCTACAATTGATAATCAGATTAAGATCTTTGAAAATTGAAGAAAAATTCCATCACCCGATTTTTATCCTTAGCTAGTTATCTAGTTCGGGATAAGAATCGGGTGATGGAGAAGGAAAATTTAAGAAAAAAATTACGCGGGAGGTAGTCTTATGTACAGATACTTGTTTAGGCACATATTGTTTACTGGGATTATTCTTGGAATCATCGGGAGTTTTTCTTGGGAGATTTCCTGGATGCCTATTGCGGTGGTGGTTCTTATTATCACTATATTTGAAATAGGTCCGAGGAAACTGTCGCTTCTTGTCCTGGGGATTTTCCTAGGCGGATTGCCTAGATGTGCAATAGCAATTTTTGGTATGCACATCATGTCGGGAGGAGTTGATGGAAATTGTCTTATAGTGAATTTTCTGACCACCCTTTTGCTCCCGGTGTTGGCCGTGGGAGTAATTTTCGCGGGGACTATTATCTCGTGGATAAATAAAAAAATAGTTTCCAGAAGGAATGAATTTGGCGAAGAATTCATGGATTGACACTTTGTAATGAAAGTAATAAGCTTAAGGTAGTTCCTTATGCTGTGTGCTTAGTTTATAGGCTCCGTCCTAATTTTCCTGCCTATTGCACATTAGGGAAGAGACACATGTTTCATTCGTGTCTCCAGGCAATTTTTTATGCGCTACAAAAACGCAAAAAAATGATCTTGCTCCGATTGGAGAAGAAAAAAATTTCCCGTGAAATCCACAGGAAGTTGCAAGCGCTAACGTCTGCAATTGATCTTTGATAGTCGAATATGGTTTTTTGGGCATTTACACTTTGTGTAAATGCCCTCTTTTTTTATCCAAATTTTTCACTCTTGACACTTTCAAGAAGACTGGTAAAATATGAATTAGCACTCAGACTTGACGAGTGCTAACGGGTGATATATAATATTATTATGAATGAAAGACACGAGAAAATTTTAGCGGCCATTGTCGAAGAATATACCGAGTCGGCCATTCCGGTCGGTTCGAAAGTTTTGTCTGACAAATATGGCTTCAAGCTCAGCTCCGCCACTATCAGAAATGATATGGTAGAATTGGAGCGCGCAGGCTTGCTCTATCAGCCACATACCAGCTCCGGTCGTATCCCGACGGACAAAGGGTATCGTTTTTTTGTGGAGAAAATTATGGGAGACAAGGAATTGAGCCTCGGAGAACAAAAGAAATTGCAGTCGGAAATGTTGAAATTGAAAGCACAAAACAAAATGCTTTCGCGCTCGACAGCTAAATTGCTTTCTTCGCTCAGTGGAAACTTGGTTATCAGTGGGATTGAAAAAGATTTTTGTGATTTTGGGATGCGGGAATTTTTAGCCAATCCGGAATTTCAAAATGTGGATGAATTTTGTCGGATTGCTGACGTCCTGGACTATATCGATGAAAACGTGGACACGCTTTTAACGAAATTAAAAAACAACGAAACCAAGATTTTCATTGGCAAGGAAAATCCCATCAAAGAAATTCCCAATTGTTCGATGGTGGTGACGCCGTATGAAACCAAGTCCGGTGAAAGAGGATTGATTGCCATTGTGGGACCTAAGCGGATGAAATATGCTAAGAATAAATCGCTTTTGGATTATGTTAAAAATATTATTGGTGGAACGGCGGTAGTGGTTATGATTTTTCAGGGAGGAATTATTTTTATAAAATAGAAAAATTTAATTAGGTAAAGGAGAAATCTATGGAAAATAAAAAAAAGGAAATGGCGCTCAAATCTCGTGTGATGACACTGACGATTAAGGCGGTGGTGATAAACCCTAAGCAGGAAGTTTTAATTCTGAAAAGATCTAATAATAATAAATATAGTTTGGGGAAATATGATTTACCGGGCGGGCACATTGAAGAAAACGAATGTCTCGTGGAATCAATTTTGCGAGAAATCAAAGAGGAGACGGGGCTCGCTGCTCGGTTTGGAGAAATCATTGATGTAGTCGAATTCCCGGAAGACAGTCCGCAATTTAAAGAAGAAAAAAGAGGTATCCGTTGTATCTGTTATGTCGAGGATGACGCGGTGAAGTTGAGTCACGAACATAGTGAATATGAATGGGTGGAACTTTCCAAAGCGGCGGAATTTTTTTCAACTGAAGATGGTTTTGAAAAAGAGAAAGGGGCGACGGTGAAAAAAGCTCAGGAGTATCTGGATATGAAAGGCGCCAAGGACTCGTGGAAAAGAACAATGGCTGATTTTGAAAATTATAAAAAAAGACAAACGGAAGAAAGAAAAGAGCTTATTGCTTTTTCCAACGCTAATCTTCTGAGCGAAATCATTCCGGTGTTGGATAATTTTCACGCTTCGACTGAGCACATTCCGAAAGAACAAAAGGACGGTGCTTGGGTGGTTGGTATTATGCATATTCAGTCGCAATTGGAAAAAGTTTTGGAAGATAATGGGGTTTTGGAAATCAAGATTGAGGTTGGGGATGAGTTTAGCCCGGAGATGATGGAGGCGATAGAGAACAAAGAGGGTGAAAAAAAAGAATGTAAAAATGTAGTGAGTAAAATTGTACAAAAAGGATATAAGATGGGTGGAAGAGTAATTCGGGCGGCGAGAGTAATTGTGGAGTGAGTTTTATCATTTAATAAATAAGTAATTAATTTAATTTAGTGCTCTTAAGGATTGCTTTAGGAGTGGCTAAGAAAAAAAATATGGCAAAAATATTAGGCATCGATCTGGGAACAACTAACTCTGCAATGGCAATTGTGGAAGGGGGAAGTCCTGCGATTGTGGAAAATAAAGAAGGCGCGAGGACTACGCCTTCGATGGTGGCAATGAGTAAGTCCGGTGAAAGATTAGTAGGACTTTTGGCTAAGCGTCAGGCAGTCACTAATTCAGGTAACACTCTGTACTCTATTAAGCGTCTTATCGGACGAGCCTTTACCGACGAAGAGGTGCAAAAAGATATGAAACTCATGCCGTATAAAATTGAGAAGAGTAATGGTGGCGTGAAAATTAAGATGGGCGATAAGGATTATACTCCGCAAGAAATTTCCGCTATGATTCTTTCAAAAATGAAAGCGGACGCGGAAGAGAAGCTGGGTGAAAAAATTGAAGAAGCGGTCATTACTGTCCCGGCCTATTTTGACGATGCGCAAAGAAAAGCCACCAAGGAAGCGGGAGAAATCGCGGGTCTTAAAGTTCGTCGCATCATCAACGAGCCGACCGCGGCAGCTTTGGCTTATGGTTTTAATAAGAAAAAAGACGAAAAGATTGCGGTCTATGACCTAGGAGGCGGAACTTTCGATATTTCCATTTTGGAAGTGGGCGACGATACTGTGGAAGTAAAATCTACTAATGGCGACACGCACTTGGGCGGAGACGATTTTGACCAAGTCCTTATCAGTTGGATTATTTCAGAATTTAAAAAACAAGAAGGCATTGATTTAGGCAATGACCCATTGGCTTTGCAAAGAATCAAAGAAGCCGCAGAAAAAGGCAAGATTGAACTTTCGACTGCCGTGGAAACAGAAATTAATCAACCTTTCATTACCACTGACGCCAACGGCCCGAAACATTTGGTCATGAAATTGACTCGCGCCAAGTTGGAAGAATTGGTGGGGGAACTGGTAGAGAAAACTTTAATCCCGGTGAAAAAAGCTTTGGAAGATTCCAAAATTGCAGTGGGAGATATTAATGAAGTGGTGTTGGTGGGAGGAATGACCAGAATGCCACTCGTCATTGCGACAGTGGAGAAATTCTTTGGCAAAAAACCGAATGCGACTGTGAATCCGGATGAAGTGGTGGCACTGGGCGCCGCGATCCAGGGTGGAGTTTTGCAAGGAGACGTGAAAGATGTTTTGCTTTTGGATGTTACTCCTTTAACGCTTGGCATTGAAACAATGGGAGGCGTAAGAACTGCGCTCATTGACCGAAACACCACTGTCCCGACCGCTAAATCTCAAACCTTTTCCACGGCCGCTGACAATCAGCCTTCGGTGGAAATTCACGTCTTGCAAGGTGAGCGTGAAATGGCCGCTGACAATAAGACTCTGGGCAGATTTATTTTAGACGGTATTCCACCGGCGCCTCGTGGTATTCCGCAAGTGGAAGTGACTTTTGACATCGATGCCAACGGAATTTTGTCGGTGAAAGCTAAAGATAAAGCCACCGGCAAAGAACAATCAATCAGGATTGAAGCTTCTACCGGACTTTCCAAGGAAGAAGTGGAAAAGATGAAAAAAGACGCCGAACTGCACGCTGAAGAAGATAAGAAGAAAAAAGAAAAGGTGGAAACGAAAAATATGGCTGACACCTTGGTCTTTACCACTGAAAAAGCTTTGAAAGATGCGGGTGATAAACTGACCGCCGAAGAAAAAAAACCGGTGGAAGAAGCCATTGAAAACTTAAAAAAGGTGAAAGACGGTGACGAAACCGAAGCGATTAAAAAATCCACCGAAGAACTTTCTGTCGCGGCGCAAAAGATTGGCGAGAAACTTTATAAAGCTGCTCAAGAAGCTACCGAGAAAGCCGCTCCCGCCTCCGCTGAAGCTACGGCGGGCGAAGCAAAAGAAGGTGAACCCGCCTCATCGGCGGACAAGGTAAAAGATGCGGAAACGAAAGAGGGGGACGATAAGAAAGAGGAAGATAAAAAATAAGACTTCAAAATTGAGCCCCGATTAGTCGGGGCTCTTTAAAAATAATACAATAAATAATAAAAATCTCTATGGATCAACAACCACAACCGCAACCACAACAAGTTCAAATCAAAGCATCGGATGAAAAATTGAAGGGGGAATATTCCAATATGATGCAAATTCTTCATACTAAAGAAGAGTTCGTGCTGGATTTTTTAAATGTTTTTCCACCGACTGGAACCCTAAATTCTCGCATCATAGTTTCGCCGGGACACTTTAAAAGAATGGTGAAGGCGATGCAGGAAAACTTGGAAAAATATGAAACTGCTTTTAGCAAAATCGAAGCCTCGGAAGAACCAGAAACAATCGGGTTTAAGTAACCTCCCATAAAGGGACATTCTCTAATTCTGCAGAATTAGAGAATTAGGTTAAATTTTTTGTTAAGTAACGTGTTAAGTAACAAAAACAACTATAAGAGTTTGATTATAGATAAACTAGCACTCTGCGCCAGGGATTGCTAAGTTTCGGAAATGGTTGTATAATAGAAAACATTGAAATAAATTAAATTAAGTTACATTTTTCACTATGGCAGGAAATTATTATGACATTTTAGGCGTTTCAAAAGGCGCGTCGGACGACGAGATTAAAAAAGCCTACAGGAAAGCGGCACATCAGCATCATCCGGACAAGTCCACTGGGAATGAGGCAAAGTTCAAAGAAATCAATGAGGCTTATCAGGTTTTGTCAGATAAGACCAAGCGCGCTCAGTATGACCAATTTGGTCAGACCTTTAATCAAGGCCAAGGCGGTTCTTCCGCTGGTGGCGGACAAGGATTTTCCGGTTTTGATTTTTCCGGTTTTGATTTCGGCCAAGCCGGGGGAAATTTTGGCGGATCTGATTTTGAGGACATTTTTTCCAATATTTTTGGCGGAGGCGGAGGAGGCTCGAGTCGAGAGAGGCAAAAAGGCCGAGGTGGGGACATTCAGGTGGACATCGAAATCAATTTTTCTGAAATGGTGAGTGGAGTCAAGAAAAAGGTGCGGTTGTATAAAAATGCGCAGTGTGGCCATTGTAATGGCACCGGTGGAGAGCCGGGGAGCGGAACTAAGACTTGTCCAACTTGCAAAGGAGCAGGACAAGTGCAAAAAGTGATGCGTAGTTTTTTAGGTTCTTTTTCCCAGGTGAGTACTTGCCCGGAATGTGAAGGCGTTGGTAAGATTCACGAAAAAAAATGTGCCCAGTGTGGGGGAGACGGACGAGTGAAAAAAGAAGAAGAAATTGACATCAATGTACCGGCTGGAATTGAAAATGGCCAGACGATTTCGTTGCGAGGAGCGGGCGAAGCTGGTGCGCACGGCGCTCCGGCTGGGGATCTGTATGTTTTGGTGCATGTCGCGCTGCATAAAAAATTTAAACGCGCCGGCTTGGATATTCTCAGTGAAGAAGAAATCGGTTTTTCTATGGCGGCCATAGGCGGAGAAATTGAAATTGAAACTATTGAAGGAAATTTATTACTTAAAATCCCCTCAGGCACTCAATCAGGCGAAACTTTTCGCGTGCGAGGCAAAGGTGTACCAGATTTGCACGGTCGTGGCCGAGGAAATCACTTGGTTAAAATAATCGTGCGTGTTCCTAGGAGAATTAGTCGGGAACAAAAAAAGCTTTTGGAAGAATTGCGGAGCACCGGTGAATAACTTGCCGACTATTTTTGTGGTATAATAAGATTGCTTCAAAGAAAAATTAAAATAAAAAAATGAACATAAATCTTATCTTATCCAAATTGGGAGTGCCGTTGAGTCTGGCGCAGGATGTGACTTTGCTTTTGGCGATTATTTGCGTGAGTTTTATCTTTGGCATGTTTATCGGACGTTATAAATTGATTAGTATCCTGATTAATATTTATGTGTCGTTGGCTATTTTGGCGGCTGTGCCGAGCGAGTACTTGAAGGATTATACATTACAACTGATTTTTTTCCTCTCTGCGGTTATCATCTTAACTTTAATCAGTAAGCGTTTGTTTGAGATTTATATCTCCGGCTCCGGCTCCGGTTTTTTGTGGCGAGTTTTTATTATGAGTTTTTTGGAAGTGATGATGCTTCTTAGCGTTGTTTTTTCCATCATTCCAAAAAAAGTGGCGCTGGATTATATTTCTGCTAATGCTTATTATTATCTGGCTTCGCCGTTTCTTCATCTGGCTTGGATGGTTGTGCCCCTGGCCTTCATCTTTGTCATTCATAAGAGGCTGAACCGCTAGATATTGACTAAACTGGTAAGAGTGATATAATGGCAAAGTTGCTTTAAAAATATGAATATGCGCCTATAGCTCAGTTGGTAGAGCAGTTGCCTTTTAAGCAAACGGTCCCAGGTTCGAGTCCTGGTGGGCGCACAGAGTAGAATTTTGAATTTTTAAAGCAGAAGAAAAATAGGAATTTCTAAATAGCCGGAAGGCTTTTTTATTTTGGTCAAAAAGCAATCGATTTGGCTTTTATTTAGGCTGTGGTATAATTAGGGCATAATAATAAAAATGACTCACCTTTACCAAAGAAGAGGTGGGCAAGATGAATATTTAACAAGATGAAGAGTATTAAACTTATAGCCACTGGAATTTTTTGTGCAGTAGTTCTTTCTGGTTGTTCTTTAACGCCGGCGGCTCCAGTGAAGGTCGGAACGCCTACTTTTACTTTTTCAGAAAGCTTGTGGAAATCCGGAGATGGTGGCGTGAGCTGGGCGGTGCAAAATAAGGGAGAAGGAAAAGCCAATACGACCAATGTGAGTGTTTTGAGTACGGCGGTCAATCCCTATGACGGCGGAAATGTATATGTGGGTCTCAAAACCGGGGGTATTATGGAAACCAAGGACGGCGGAATGACCTGGAATTTTATTAATTTTCAATCAGAAAAGATTTATGGACTAGCGCTTGATCCGGCCACTGGAAAAACTTTGTATGCCAGTGCAGTTTGGCAAGGAACGGGAAAAATTTTCAAGACTGATGATGAAGGCGCGAATTGGAAAGAAATCTATACCAGTCCGTCCAGTGGTCCGTTGGTCGTTTCCTTAATGATTGATAAACGCAATGCCCAAATTATCTATGTGAGCACTAGTGATAATCAGGTACTTAAAAGCGGAGACGGTGGAGTAAGTTGGAAAAATATCTACGTTTCCGGAGCGCCGGTTTTAAAAATTTCTGAAGATGCCCAGAATTCAAACTTGCTCTATGCTATCACCACTTCCGGTTTAGTACTGCGCACCGCTGATGGAGGAGTTACTTTTGAGGACATTACTGCTAAGGTGAGCGAAGCTATTAAAAGTTATGGCAACAGCGGTGGGACAGTTCTAGAGGCTGATCCGAGCGTGGGAAGCCGAGTGTATATGGCCGGGGCAATGGGTCTTTTGGTGAGTGACGATGGCGGAAACACTTGGCGTTCTATGCCAACACTTAACAATGTGCAAACTTTTCCGATTAAAGCTTTGGCTATTAACCCGCAAAACTCAAAAGAGCTGATTTATGGAGCAGTGCAAGCAACTTACAAATCAACGGATGGTGGAGAAACTTGGGTGACGGCTCAATTTGATAATAAGCTTTCTCTGCGCACACTTGCATATAATCCGTCTAATCCTGCAGAAATTTACGTGGCTTTCTCTAAATAAATTTTAATTGGATAAACATAAATCATATGGTAAATGAAGTAATTAAGAAGAACGAAATTCAATTTGAAAAAGCGCTGGAGCACTTGAAAGAATCTTTGACAAAACTGCGTACCGGAAGAGCCTCAGCTTCACTAGTGGAAGATTTAACCGTAGATTATTATGGAGCTAAATCACCCTTAAAGCAGATTGCTAGTATCACCGTGCCGGAAGCGCGCACGATTGCCATTACTCCGTGGGACCGCGATAGTTTAGTGAATATTGAAAAAGCCATCAGAGAATCCCAACTTAATCTTAACCCAGTCAATGATGGGCAAGTGGTGCGCATTAATATCCCAGCCCTTAATGAAGAGCGTCGCAAAGAATTGGTGAAAGTTCTAAATCAAGACGCTGAAAATGCCAGGATTGCAGTGAGAAAAACGCGAGAAAATATTTGGGAAGAAATTCAAGAAACAGAAAAAGAGGGTAAGATTTCTGAAGATGATAAATTTTCCGGGAAAGAGAGTCTGCAAAAGGTGGTGGACGGATACAATGTGAAAATAGAAGAACTTCGAGAGAAAAAAGAGGGGGAGATAATGACAGTATAATTAATTAAAATCAGAAATCCGAACTTCTAAATCCGAAATAATCCCAAAATTAAAATTACAAAAATTCAAAACGGTTTTGAATTTACAATTTTAAGAATTGATACTTGTTTCGAATTTATTATTTCGTGCTTCAAATTTAAATCATGTTAGCAATTATAGTATTTATCATCATCTTAGGCGCTCTTATTTTTGTCCATGAGCTGGGACATTTTGTGACGGCGCGAAGAAACGGCATTAAAGCCAGTGAATTTGGTTTTGGTTTCCCACCGAGAATTGTCGGTTTTCAATTATTGCGTCAAGACGGTGCTCCAAAAAAATGGCGCTTGATTTGGGGTTCTCAGGATGGGGACAGTGAGGAGGAAAAGGGGGATTTGGCCGAGGCGCATGAAAAAAAGATGACCGGTGGAACGATTTATTCTTTAAACTGGATTCCTCTCGGTGGTTTTGTGAAAATTAAAGGAGAAGATGGTGGCAATGCCAATGACCCGGACAGCTTCGCCGGAAAATCAGCCTGGGTCAGGATAAAGGTCTTAGCGGCCGGTGTCATGATGAATTTTGTTTTAGCTTGGTTTTTGTTTTCCATTGTTTTTATGCTAGGCGCGCCGACTGCTATTGATCCTTCTGCAACAAATCAAAACGTGACTGGGGCTAAGATTCAAATCTCGGATGTTTCAGTTGATACGCCCGCTGAGAAAGCCGGGATAAAAATAGGGGACGAGATTTTAGGCATAAGCGCGACAGATGGAACAAAAGTAAAACCAACCAATGTTAAAGATGTTCAAGAATTTGTGGGTGCGCATACCGGAAAAGAAGTGACAATGTCTTTGAAGCGCGGAGCGGAAACGGTGGCTATCAAAATTGTGCCACGGCTTAATGCTCCGTCCGGGCAAGGATCTCTGGGCGTTTCTTTGGCAGAAACGGTAGTAGTGAGTTACCCATGGTACAGGGCCATTTGGGAAGGATTAATGACCACCTTCAATCTTATCTGGATGATTCTTTTAGCATTCTTTGGCATCTTAAGGAGTCTTTTTATGGGACACGGCGCTGGAGCGGATGTCTCCGGACCAGTGGGCATTGCGGTGCTTACTAAACAAGTGACGGGACTTGGTTTGGCCTATGTTTTGCAATTTGCGGGGCTTCTTAGTGTGAACCTGGGCATCATTAATATTTTGCCAATTCCAGCTCTCGATGGTGGTCGCATTCTTTTTATCGCTATCGAAAAATTAAAAGGAAGTCCTGTGAGCGCCAGAGTAGAGCAAACAATTCACTCGATTGGATTCCTTTTGCTTATCGGACTTTTGATTCTGGTGACTTTTCGTGATGTCTTGCATTATGTTAAATAGGTATTAAAATAGGTCTTTAATTTTTGCCAAATTTAAAAGCCCTCAATTCCGGTACGAGCGCATAGATCCCTAAGAAAAAAGTATCGGAAAAAAAATAAATTTTTTCCCTGAAATTCCAGGTGGGCTCTAGTTTTTCACTCCGCCATCGTGAAGGCTTTCAATCAATTATAATATGGTTCTAGATTTTTTTCAAGCTATATTAATTAATAACTAATTAAACCCAGCAGGGTAAATAAAAATTATGCAAAAAAACGAAAGCACTACCGATCGAACAATTCGCGCAGTAGTTGGAGTAATCATTTTCTATCTGGCCTACTCAGTTTTTAATGGAGCAGTGGCTTTTCTTGGCTACGTGGTAGGAGTGGTTCTTTTAGTTACGGCATTCACCGGATTTTGCGCCGCTTATAAATTATTTGGGATTGATACGAGAAGATAAGGAATAGTTTATAGTTAAATCTCGAGTTATAAAAAAAACCATCATTACTGATGGTTTTTTGACCATTGCTATTTTAGAAAGCTGGTTTTTGATTTCCAGAGAAGCTAATCTTGTGCTCTTCATCCGGAGAAACCAAGACAACTTCTTTTCTAAACTTGTCTAACCCTATTTGCATAGCTTTACTTTCCGAGATTTCCTTTCCGGTAGAAATTCTGTAATAGGTGATTTTTTGTTTGAAATCAGATAGGGCTAGGGCAGAAGATTGAGAGTCGCTGGAGGGCGCCTTGTCGTAAGCGAGAAAAGTTTCACGGGGATAATCTTTAAGGGCTTCAGAGATGAAGCGCTTCCAAATAGGTGCAGCGACAAATGTTCCAGCTGATCCGCTTTTCATCGGACGGTTGTCGTTATTACCAGCCCAAACGCCAACGGCAATATCAGGAGTGTATCCAATTGTCCAACCATCACGATATTCTTGGGTAGTGCCAGTTTTAGCGGCGACATTGTATCCCGGGATAAAAAGCGGACTATTTGGTCCAAAAACTGGAGTACGCGCCACATTATCAGAAAGAATAGAATTTATTTTTCGAGCCACTTGCGGATCGAGAACGGGTAAGTCTTTAGGTTGGTTGGCATAAATTATTTTTCCTTGGCTATCAGTAATTTTTAAAATAGGATCAGCAGGATTTCTCTTGCCGTCATTGGCGAAAACAGAAAAAGCAGAAGTCTCATCAAGAAGCGTTACTTCTCCACCACCAATCACCAAGGACAGTCCATAACGCTTGGGATCATTAAGGGTGGTGATGCCTAATCGATGCGCCATTTCTATGGCGCTGGGTAAACCAACTTCACGTAAGGTTTTAATGGCAGGAATATTGAGGGACATCGCCAGGGCGGAGCGCATGGAAACTACTCCGTGAAATTTCCCATCGTAGTTTTTAGGAATATAATCGAGACCCGAGCCGTCCGGTCCGAAATCAGTTGGGGCGTCTAGTACCAGTGTCTCCGGTTGAAAACCTTTTTCGAAAGCGGCGGAATAGACAATGGGTTTGAAAGAAGAACCGGGCTGGCGAAGACTAGTAGCTACGTTGACTTGACCGTCAATGCTTTGATTGAAATATCCCTTAGAACCGGCCATAGCCAGCACTTGTCCCGTGCGTGGATCAATGGCTACGAGGGCGGCATTTTCGGCGCCGTAACTTTTCAAGAATGTGTCACTAGTGGCTAAGATATTCTCTGCCTTATTTTGCTTGTCGTAATCAAGCGTGGTGTAGATTTTAAGTCCACTTGTTTCCAAAAAATTTTGCCCATATTTTTTCTCTAAAAGATCTCTAACATAAAAAACAAAATGCGGAGCGCTGATGGGCTCGGAAAAAGGAGCTATTTTTTTCAGGGTGTCAGCTTGAAGAGCAATTTTTACCTTATCAGGAGGAGCCAGTTTTAAATCTTCTATTTTATTTAAAATATCTTTTTGTCTTATGATTAGATCTTTAGTATTAGTGCCATAAGGAGAATAGTAAGTTGGAGCTTTAGGTAGAGCGGCTAGAAAAGCAGCTTCATCAAGCGTGAGAGATATCGCCGGTTTTTGGAAGAAGGTTTGTGCGGCCGCTTCGATGCCGTAAGCGTTTGAACCATAAGGCACTTCATTTAAGTAGGCGTCCAAAATTTGAGCTTTAGAAAATTTTCTTTCTAATTTAATGGCATAAACCGTTTCCATAATTTTTCGTTGCAGAGTTTTGTCTCGGTTGAGATAGACGTTGCGAGCTAACTGTTGTGTAATGGTGGATCCACCTTGCACTGCGTGTCCGGCTTGGAAATCGTTTTTGAGGGCGCGCAAAATAGCCATAAAATCCAGGCCATGGTGAGAATAGAAAGAAGAATCTTCTGTGGCCACAGTTGCTACACGAACGGCGTCCGGTATTTGAGCATGGGAAATAATTTCTCGATTTTCTTCGCTATGCAACTCATATAAAATATGTTCTCCGGTGCGGTCGTAGATAAAACTGGTTTGGGCGGTGGCGGGGGGCAAAAGAGTGTTGATGTCGGGAGTTTGTGAAATTAAATAAACAAAGCCGATAATAGTCGGTACAAAAAGCATAATAAAAACATTTAGAGAGATGAGCGCGATTTCTTTAACGATAATTTTCAGGCGTTTTTTCCATTTATCTATTTTCATATACATGACAGGGTTAGGTTAGATTTTTTTGCTTATACTTTTCATATATTACTAATTACAAAAAAAAGGGTAAAATATTCGCTTTATTTTGACTTTTTTCCATTTTCTCTATAGAATAGGGATATTACTTAAGATAATGATATGCAACAAAAAATAGCCGAAATCAAAGAAAAATTTAAAAAAGAAATTGAGCAGATTGCCAAGGTTTCTGAGCTTTTTGATTTGGAGAAGAAATATCTGGGAAGAAAGAGTGAATTCAATGAACTTTTGAAGAATTTAAAGAATTTATCTTCAGAAGATCGGCGCCTTGTGGGGCCGTTGGCTAATAGCGCTAAAGCCGAAATCGCTAGGAGCATTGAAGAAAAAAGAGGAGAGTTTTCCAGCACCTTCGATTTTGAGCAAGAAAAGATTGATGTAACTATGCCAGGGAAAAGAAAGGGAGTAGGTCATTTGAATCCGATTTCTATCGTCCGACAGGAAATTGAAGATATCTTCGCTCGAATGGGGTTTGAAATCGCAGATGGACCGGAAATGGAGACTGAATTCTACAATTTCGATGCTTTGAACATTCCCAAAGATCATCCGGCGCGCGATATGCAAGATACCTTCTTTGTTAAAGATAGCGATTTAGCCATGAGAAGTCAAACTTCAGCGATGCAGGCGCGGTATATGCAACTTCATAAACCTCCTTTTCGCATCATCGCACCTGGCAAGGTTTTTCGCAATGAAGGAACAGACTCCACGCATGAACACACCTTTTATCAATTTGAAGCATTGGTCGTGGGGGAGGACATTAATGTGGGAAACCTAAAACACATCGCGGAAGTTTTCTTTTCTGAATTTTTTGGAACTGATGTTAAGGTGCGACTGCGTCCCAGCTATTTTCCCTTTACCGAACCGAGTTTTGAATTTGACATTACTTGTACGATGTGTCAGGGGGCTGGTTGCAAAGCTTGTCGCGGTGGCGGTTGGTTGGAGCTCGGTGGAGCGGGGATGGTGAATCAAAATGTTTTTGTCTCAGCTGGTTATCCGCGCAATATTTATCAAGGTTTTGCGTGGGGATTCGGATTTGAACGCCTCGCGATGATGAAATATAAGATTGATGACATTCGACTGTTTCATTCGGGAGATTTAAGATTCATAAGACAATTCTAAATATGAAATATTCATACAATTGGTTAAAAGAATTATCAGGAACTAAGTTAAAGGCGGAAAAGGCGGCAGAGCTTTTGACTATGCATTCTTTTGAATTAGAAGGCATAGAAAAATCCGGGCAGGAATTTGACGGCGTGGTGGTGGGAAAAATTTTGGAAGTGAAAAAGCATCCGAATGCTGATAAATTGCAAATTGCCATCGTAGAGACGCGATTAATCGCGTCTTCAGATTTGCAAAAATTACAAATTGTGTGTGGAGCACCTAATATTGAAGTTGGTCAAAAAGTGCCGGTAGCATTGATTGGCGCGAAACTTCCTAATGGGCTTGAGATTAAAGCAGCTGAAATTCGTGGAGAAAAATCTTTTGGGATGCTTTGTGCGGCAGATGAACTTGGTTTGGGAAAAGATCACAGTGGCATTTTAATTCTAGACAAATCCGCCAAGATTGGAGAATCGTTGGCAAGTCATCTCGGTTTGGAAGATGATATTTTTGAAATTAAAGTTTTGCCGGACAGAGCTCACGATGCTTTGAGCCATGTCGGAGTGGCGCGGGAAATCTCGGTTTTAGAAGGCAAAAAATTTGAGTATGATTTTGATGGGTTGGAATTGTCGGCTAAAAAATCTAAACAATTATCTGTCCAGATAAAAGACAATGAGTTATGCTCTCGCTATATTGGCGCCGTCATGACGGAAGTGGAAGTCAAAGAGTCTCAGGAATGGATGAAAGCGCGTCTCAAAGCTTCCGGCATAAACGCGATTAATAACGTGGTGGATGCGACAAATTATGTCATGTTAGAACT
>JBBREE010000028.1:0-13526 GCA_038203255.1 Candidatus Moraniibacteriota bacterium
ATATCCATAGCTAGATCTTTTTTAAATAAAAAAGAAATCATTCCAGTGGTAATGTTACAAAAAAATAAACAAAAAAAAGAAATTAGCAGTAAAGTGGGAACAAGAATAAGCAAAAGAAAAAAAACACTTAGTGAAAAAGTGATGGCTTTTTTTGCTAGCAAAAAAAGCCTAAAAAAAAGAGCTCCTAAAAAAAATCCTAAAAATAAGATAAAAAAAATCCTAAAAAAGACTAGTTTAACAAAAAAATCTTCCAAAGCTACTGAATTTTTTATTGGGCAAACATTAGGCGAATATATCTCTTCCGAGCATGAAGATAAGAAAGATTTCGGAAGGACTTATTTTTGGAATGTGAAGTTTAATGCGTTTCTTAGTGTAATTAAGCACTTCGTCTTCTGGGCTTCTAAGAAAAGTCTTAAGCTTTCTTTTCGCGCAGTAATGGTTTTGGCTATTGCTGGCTTTATATATGGAGTTTTTCCAGGAGTTCTCTCAGCTCCTCGTTCAAAAACTGTGACAACTAAGGCGCAGTGGGAGGCGGGTTCTCTGACGAGTTTGACATCCGATAGCGCCACAGATGCAATTCAACTCAAAGCCAGTGGGGCTTGGACAGCACGCACCTGGGCTGTTCCGCCAGACACACTTAGTAGTGGACATACCTCTGTTATTGCTGGAGATTACGTTTATGTTTTTAGGGGATATGCTGATAAATCCTTTTATCGGTATGATATTTTGGGAAATAAATGGGATACAATAAGCGACCTTCCAATGCCAGCCTATTACGGTTCAAGTATGGTTTATGACGGAAGCGGTGGGATTTATATGATTTTTGGTGGATATTCTCAAAAATTTTATCGTTATGATATTGAAGAAAAAACATTCACTGAATTGCCTGATCTTTTAGACACTCCTTGGATGGGCGCTGGGCTGGAAACAGATGGCACAGATATTTATGTCATTCGTGGAAATGCCACAACCGATTTTTGGAAATATGTCGTTAGTGAAAAAACTTGGTATAACTTGGCGCCTACTCCAGCTACAATTAGTACGGGGGGTAGCTTGGTTAATGGGCATGATGGTAATTTATATTTGACTCGCGGAAGCAACACTAACACTTTTTACCGTTACAATTTAAGTAGTCGCAATTGGGATACGAGTATTGCCGGCACCCCGACTACTGGTTGCGGAGGTTCTTGCACAATGAATGGAGAACAAAGAGGTGTTTATTATGATGGATATTTATACTTCTTGCGTTCGACAGGCACTTCATATTTTTTGCGCTACAAAGTGTCTGATCCGGGAAAAAATACTTGGGAAGTTATGAATAGTGATAACACTCCTTTGGCCACTAATTATGCTTCATTGGCGGTTTATCAAAAAACCGGGCAACTATTTGTTTTTAGAGGGAATGCTTCATATGATTTTTGGAAATTTGATCCGGCGCAAGCGAGTGGTTCGCGTTGGATAGGCCCGAAACAAGTACAAGATGCTAGTGGGAATTTGCAATCAATCGGAACTGGAGGAGATTTGATTTGGGATGGAGCGGATAGTTTATACGCTATAAGAGGAGGAAATACAGCGACAGTTTTTCTTTATCAACTTAGCTCTGGTAATTGGACGGCGACGACTTCGTTGCCTTTTAACACTAATAATGATGTTAAAGGATGTTATTACAATAGTAATATTTACCTGCCCAGATATAATTCGACGTCGATGTATCAATTTAATGGGACGACCTGGTCGGCGATGTCGGCTCTTTTGCCAGCTACGGCCTTAGAAGGGGCAGCCCCAGCTACCAATGCTTCAGGGTTGTATATGGCCAAAGGTGGTGGTAGTAATATTTTCTACCACTATAATGGTTCGGCTTGGGTAACAGATACACCTATTTTGGCTAATGGAGTGACATACAATGTGAACACTGGCGGAAGAATGGTTTCTAATGGCACTGATTTATTCTTAATGCCGGGAGATGGAGAAACGGCTATGCTTAAATATCACAGCGGAAATTGGAGCACACTTTCTCCTAGTCCTTTTTCTCAATATTACGGCACTGATATGACCTACAGCGGAAATGGAAAGATTGTTGCCTTGGCTGGATACTATAAAAATGAAACCTGGGAATACACGATTGCTAGCGACACCTGGCGAAGACTTTTGGATAATCAAAAATATACTTATGGCCGAGGGCCTTACAATGGTGCAGCTATTAGATGGACCGGAGGCAACTCTTTTTATGCTACTACCGGTCAGGGCTTGTCTGATATGTGGAGCTACACCGCCGGCACTAACAATTTTGAATCAACAGGGACCTATATCAGTCAGGAAATGGATCTTTCTCAAGTTTCCAATTGGATTTCTCTTTCCTCCAATCAAAACAAGCCGGCTAATACCAATATTGTCTATGAAACCAGGACTAGTGCAGATGAAGAAACTTGGTCTAGTTGGCAAACGGTAAACAGCGGTAACATTCAATCGCCTGCCAAAAGATATATCCAAGTCAGAGCCACACTTTCCACAACCGATGGAATTTCCACTCCGACTGTTTCTGATTTTACCATTTCATATAATAACGAAGATAATTCTCCGGTCAATCCGGCTTCTCTTAATGCTTATTCTCAGCAAGTAGGTGGACAAGTATTGACAACTAATACTAGTTATCCGCATGATCACCCATATTTTTCTTGGCCAGCTGCGAGTGACACCGGGTCTGGAGTGGCCGGATATTATGTTTATTTTGGTACGAATGCAACGGCTAAACCGGAAGATGATGGATCGTATCAATCAGCCGCGACCTATTTAGTAAATGAAGCGTTAGGGGCTGGAACATATTATTTAAAAATAAAATCGGAAGACAACAACGGCAATACCTCAGAAACTTGGGATGCTTTCACCTATATCTACAGTGGCGTGTCACCTTACTTAAGTGAAACAAAAACCGACAAAGCTGATTTTGAAAAAGGCACCTTTACTGACATCAATGCTTCCTCTGTGGTCGGTTCGATGCGGTTAAATTCGACCAGCGGTTTTTGGAACCAAACCAGACTTTCACTCGCTCCCGGGGGAATTTATAATGGGGGAGAATTGGCTCAAGGAGAATGTAAAACTCTCGGTGTAAGCACTTTTAATGGCAATCATTGTCTCTATACTTTCGCCGGCAATAATTCAGTCAATGTTTATCGGTATGAAGTGGAAACGGACACGTGGACAACTTCCGTTTCTTCGCCTGACTTAACAGCTGTTCCTCTTTCGGTGACCGCCGGTGCAAACTTAGTGGAGGGTCCTAAAGGATATCTCTATGCTACTCGAGGAAATAATTTTTCGACTTTGTTTTTGTATGATATTGCTAATGCAACCTGGACGACTGTCGATAGTGCGCCAAAGAATTTCTACTACGGTTCCAACATGTCCTTTGACGGGAATCGCTATATATATGCTATGCCGGGAAATGACGACGCTTTCTATCGCTACGATACTTGTAACGGAATTTCTCCCTGCACGCCTTCTTGGATTCAAAAAGCCAATGCTAATTTCAATAATCCTAATACGTTAGATGGTCAAAAAACTTACGAAGGAACTGATAGTATTTATGATGGCCGAAATAATATCTATGTCATCCAGGGTAACTATTATCCTTATATGGCAAAATATTCCATCGCTACGGATGCGAATAAAAGTGAGGTTTCCAATACCTGGACATCCCTTTCTACCGCTCCCGTTGGTTTCTATAATGGAGGAGCGATGACTTTTGATGAAGGGTCTAATTCAATCTATGCTTTGAGTGGTAAATCTCGTCAAGATTTTTTCAAATACAATATAGATACAGATTCTTGGATAAGTTTACCTGGAGTGCCAAATACTGTGAGTTATGGAGCATCCCTTACAATTTTAAATGGCTATATTTATGTGACACGCGGAGGAAATTCGAATGGATTTTATCGCTTTAATATAGCGGACAATACTTGGGAGATTCCACAACTCGGATTATTTGGTCCGAATTATTTAGGTACTAGTTATTTCACCTATAATGCCGGAGCTTCTATGACTAACGACGGTAATGGCTCAATTTACATTCTTCGCGGAGCGCGGGATAATACCTTTGGAAGGTATGAAACTAAAACGGGCTCCTTTACTAGCCTGAGCAATCTCCCGGTTGGTGCTTATGATGGAGCTGGTCTTGTTTATAATAATGTGGAGCAAGCAGTCTATTATATCCCAGGGGATATTCGCACGCGAAGAAGTGGAGCAAATAACTATTTTTACAAATATTCCGTAGCTGATAATTCTTGGACAGAAATTTCCAGTCGCTCACCAGTGCAATCTACTTCCGGCTCGAGTATGACCTTTGATGGTTCTCGTTATATTTACCTGACACAAGGAGGAAACACGACTACTTGGTGGCGTTATGATACTTGCGACGGTCAAAGTGTTTGTGTGCCGGGCTGGTCAGGAAACTTGCCGACTTTGGCTGGTTTAGATCAAAGGACGGGCGCTCAATTAGTGTATGAAAACAAATTTATTTATACCCTAAGAGGCACTGGGTACAATACATTTTTTAAATGCGACACTAGTCTTTTACCAGGAAATTGTTGGAGTCAAATTGCTAACAACTTGCCGGCCAATATTGGAGCCGGGGGAGGATTGATTAATGGCCATGACGGTTATCTTTATGCTATCCGTGGAGCCAATACGACGGATTATTATCGCTGGCCCTTGACTGGCGGAGCTTGGGAAACAGTTGCTGCTATTCCGGCTCAAGTTAATACTGGAGGAACAGGAACTTATGCAGCCAATCGCGCCTGGGCTATCGCGGGAGCTGGAACTAACAGTTGGACTGATGGTCTCTATAGTTATGTTATCGGGTCAGAAACAAATGGTACCGGTTTTAAAAAAACCGGAGAATATATTTCAGAGGCGCTTGACCTCACCTCGGTTTATCACTGGGCTAATTTGTCAGTGCATTATAATAAACCGGATAATACTTTTTTGGCTTTTGAAACGAGAGTTTCTCCAGATGGTGCGACTTGGTCAACTTGGAGTCCCGTGGCTAATGAGCATGCTTATTCAAATGACAGACACACCTTCAGTATTAACTCTGCTCCGAGTGAATATATTCAAGTTAAAATATCTTTCAGCTCTTCCGATCAGGTATATTCTCCTAGCGTGGACGATTTGAGTGTGAATTATTATCAAGATGTAATCACCCCGGACAATCCAACCGCCATTTCTGCTTATGACAGCACTGCTAAAGTAAATCCTCTAAGCAGTAGTACTTGGTATAATTATAGCCAGCCTTATTTTGAGTGGCCGACGGCTAATACAGCTGGTGGGGCGGTGGATAATCAAGGTGGTTCCGGTATTGCCGGCTACTATGTCTGTTTTAATACGGCGGACAAATGTGTTGATCCATATATTGATGGAACTTTTCAGATTGGCAACACTTATTCGCCTGTCGCCTTAACTGCCGATCAAGATTATTATTTGAAAATCAAAGCGGTTGATAATGCTGGAATGTTTCCCGGAGCAAATTTTAACGCTTTCACTTATCGCTATGACAGCACTGCTCCAAAAAATCCGAGTGATATTAGTGTCAGTCCCAATGGTTATTCATCTTCTGATGTGTATAATTTTACTTGGCTAAATGATGCTAGTGACGCTAAATCAGGCATAGCTAAATTTCAATATCGAACCGGTGGGGACATTGCCGGGGTGTGGTATGATATTTTAAATCCAAATACAGTTTCGCAAAGTACCGGTCCGTATCAAGCTAATAAAAATACTTTTTATTTAAGAACGGTGGATAATGCCGGAAACGCCAGTGCTCCAATTACATCTGATTACTTTTATTCCGGCGGGGCCGCTTCTCCGCCGCAAAATTTAGAGGTTAGCCCAGATAATCAAGACAATACCCAAAATAGTTTTACCTTCACCTGGGACGTGCCAGTCTCTCACGCCGGAGATGCTGATAAATTAACATATTTTTATTCGGTCAATTATTTACCCACGCCGTTCAACACTACTCAAACAACCGCTACAGCAGCCGGCCCTGGTCCTTTCGCTACTCAATTTGGAAAAAATACTTTCTATGTGGTGGCCATGAACGAAGGCGGGAATAGAACCAACCCGAATGACATAGACTGGGATCATCCGGCCTCAGTGGATTTTTATGCTAAAACTTCTGCGCCAGGAGCGCCAATTAATATGCAAGTTTTTGATACCTCTGATCGTGAGGCTGCGGAATATAGTATCGCGGTAAAATGGGGCGTACCACAAAGCTACGATTCCGGAAATTTTTCCGGTTACACAATTTATCGATCAATTGATGGAGTGGATTTTACAGAAGTGGCAACAACAACTGGAACCGCTTATGTGGACACCGAATTGCAAAGTAGGCTTTATTATTATTATGTTCGTTCTCGAGACAAAACTAACAATCTCTCCATTCCAACGTCGACTCTTTCAATTGTGCCTACCGGAAGATACACCACTGCTCCAATAGTAGTTTCCGAGCCATCAGTGACGATGCAATCTTTCGCTGCTTCTTTTGAATGGTCGACTAATCGTGAGGCGAGTTCCTTCGTGGAATATGGAACAGGGATGTCACTGGGGAAAACTAATGGTCAAGTGGATAGTCTCACCGCTCACGCTGTGGATATTAGTGGACTCTCCGCGGCGACAAAATATTATTACCGCGTGAAATTTATCGATCCAGATGGTAATATCGGAACATCAAGTATTTCTACTTTTACCACTAACGACCCGCCGACTATTTCGGATGTTATAGTGGATGGCATAGGACTAAATAGCGCCAATGTTTCTTGGAAAACTAATATGAGTGGCACTTGTACTTTAAAATATGGCAAAGGAGGATTTACTAACTCCATTGAAGAATCTTCCGGCAGTACGACGCACATCCAAAAAATTATTGGTTTGGAAAGTGCAATACTATATGTGTATCAAGTGGATTGTTTGGACGTCGATGAGAATTCTTTTGATAGTGATCAATACACCTTTAGCACTTTGGAACAGCCACGAGTATCAGATTTTACCGTCCAAAATAAAGAAAACGTGGATATCCCAACCATTGAAATTGCTTATAATACTACTCATCCAACAACAACTTTGGTCAAGTTTAAAGGATCTAATGAAACGAACTATCATAACTATTTAATTTCTGATTATGCGACTGAACATAAAGCAATTATAGAAGGTTTGGACCCTGCCATTGAGTATGATGTGATTGCTACCGGAGTTGACCAATCGGGTGTCGACGCAGCTCCAATGGAATCCAGAGTGACTACTTTAACTGACAGCCGTCCGCCAGCCATAACCACAAACAGAGCCACTGGCCGAGTAGTGGGACTCGGAAAAGACTCAAGAGCTAATTTGTATGTTAAGATAGAGACAGATGAACTTACTACCGTCAAGGTTCTTTTCGGAAAAGGAATCATCTTTAGTAATTTTGAACAAAACACTTCCGTTGATCCTTCAAATACTTATCATATGATTACTATTCCAGTTGATCCTGGGCAGGTATATAGTTATGTAATTGAAGCGATTGATACGGCGGGTAATAAGACTGTATCTAAGCCAGTGACAGTTGTGGTGGAAGGTTCTAAAGAAAATGCAACTGAAATAGTGTTAAATACATTTGGTAATAAATTTGGTTGGATAGCTAAGCTATGGCAGAAATAATAAAAGAGGAAAAAACAATTCCAGACGATAACTTTAGAAAAAACGCTATCCTAGGTGATAACGTTAAATTTTCTTCGGATTTTGACCATCATTCTAAGGGGGAAATCGTGGTGAGTATTAAAAATATTCACAAAGAATTTGTCTTAGGTACTAATGTAGTGACAATTCTCAAAGGGATTGATGTGGATATTAAGCGTGGAGAATTTGTGATGCTGATGGGTCCGTCCGGTTGCGGAAAATCAACTTTGCTTCATATTGTATATGGCTTGGAGCCTCCGTCAGAAGGTTCTATTTATGTGGAAGAAGAAAGCATCTGGGATCACAGTAAGAACTGGCGGGCATTTTTCAGAAATCAATATATTGGGTTCATCCCACAGCAAGCTTTCTGGATAAAGTCGCTTTCTGTTATTGAAAATGTGGCTATTCCTGGGTTTGTTGCCGGGAGGGGATACAAGGAATCTATTGAAAGAGCGTCTAAAACGTTAGAAGTTGTCGGGATGAAAGACTGGGCGCATTATAGGCCCTTCGATCTTTCCGGAGGACAGCAACAGAAAGTTGCCTTTGCGAGAGCCCTACTTCTTAATCCGAAATTTATCATTGCTGATGAACCGACTGGAAATTTGGATCAAAAATCCGGCATTCAACTGATGGATTTAATTAAAGAGTTTAATGAATCGTTTAAAATTACTGTTTTGATGGTGACGCATAACCCGGAGCAAGTCGGGTATGCTTCCAGAATCGTTAAAATGGTTGATGGCAAGGTTCAGTCCGATCTCACTGATCGGGCGGAAATTGAAACAATGAAAAATGAAGCTTAAATTTTTTTCAAAAAGAGAAGGGGGGGCGATGGCTGATCGTGTTGTTCATAGCGAAGACACGAACTATATCACCGAAAAAAGACCCAAAGAAACTTGGCGGGAGCGTCATACCGGCATAAGTTTGGCTATGATTTTTTATATCAGCTGGAAGAATCTGAAAGTCAATCGGATGCGCTCAGTTTTGACAATTGGCGGAGTGGCACTAGGGATTGGTATTATTACTTTTCTTTTAAGCATCGGTTTTGGAATGCAAAGAATGATTGTGTCGGAAGTTACTAAGGATAATCCAATTAACGTGATTGATGTGAGCAATGGTAATTTGGATAGTATCATTTCTCTAAACCAAGAAACTGTTGATAAGGTGAAAAATATTGAAGGGGTGCAGAAGGTGGAGAGAAGAGTCAACACTGGGGGAAAGATAATTTTAGGAGAGTCTCAAACGGACGTAATTATCTATGGTACGTCGGCTGATTACTTAAACATGTTAAAAGTTAATTATCAGGGCAATGGTGGAAAATTTTCCGATTCAGAAAACAACGCTGTCATATCTGATCGCTTAGCTAACCTTTTGGGCTTTACTAACCCATATGAAGCGATTGGGAAAAAGATCGTATACAATATCGCCCTCTCTAGAGATGTTAGTTCCAAAATAAACGAAGAAAAACTAGCGGAGAACAATGAGACAACTATCTCTGGTATTGCTATGAACACTGATAGCGCCTATATCTATTTACCCTTTAAATTGTTAGAGGACAACTTTGGAGTGGACAGCGCTCAAGAAGGTAAGGTGGTGGTGGGGGATATGGAAAAATTCGATAAGATAAAACAACAATTGGAGCAGACCGGCTTTGTGACTAGTAGTATCAATGAACTCATTGTTGGTATTAATAGTTTTTTTGATACGGTGAGAATTTTCCTTATCGTTTTTGGAGTAATTATTATGTCTATCTCCGTCATGGGAATGCTCAATACCTTGAGCGTCTCCCTTCTGCAAAGAACTAAGGAAATTGGAATCTTAAAGGCGCTTGGTACAAAAAGAATGGATGTTTTTAAAATGTTTGTTTTGGAATCCATCATCATTAGTTTGGTAGGAGGATTTTTGGGATTTTTCGGTGGTTATGGATTTGCACTTCTCCTTAACAAGGGTCTTATAATCTTAGGACACCGAATGAATACTGAATTGAGTTATTTTGTTTATGTCCCAGCTGGATTTGTGATGGCTATTGCTGGATTTGTAATGTTTTTAGGTATAATTACAGGTATTATGCCGGCTTTCCGGGCATCTAAGATTCATGCCTTGGAAGCTTTGCGCTACGAATAGTTGGAGGGATTTTTCCATGGAAAAAATAAATAATTTAATTTAAAATAAAAAATAAATATGATTGGCCTGACTATTTTTTCAAAAATTTCGGGATTTTCTTATGCTTCTTTGCCGCAGACAGACGCTTTCTTTTTAACTTTAGCCTTGGTGGCTATCTTTTTTCCACCTTTTCTTCTTTTTTTCACCTCTCCAATTTATAATAAAATCCGTGAACTAGTCTATTTTATCTCAATTAGTTCAACGGGGAAATGTAAAAATATTAAAAATTTCAGTTGTCCTTTGGAAAGAGAAGACACCGGCAATCAAACTCTTTTTAAGGCCAACCCTGGAAATTTTTTGGCCCTAGCGAGTGGACTAAATACTGTTTTACGCTTATCGGCTCAAAAGGCTTCTGCGGAAGAAATGCCGGAAGAAACTGATTGCGACAGTATATCTGCCATTCTTTTTGAAAAAGATATTTTGACTAGGCGTGGGCGAAATAAGTTACGATTCATTGGGTGGCTTAAACAGAGAATCGTTTCAGGTGGGGTGGGAAGAATCTCGCAAAAAACCTTAGCCCTGGGAATGAAAACTATCTGGGAGGTCAATAAAGATTTTAATAGTTGGCTTTCTTCTAAAAATTAAAAATAAAAAAAGATGAATCTTCAAAGAAATAGAATTGCATATCAGCTAATTGCATGTGTTATTATTGCAATCATTTTTTTTGGGAGTTGTTTTATGATTGTCTCAAAGACGGATATTTATTTCAATCAGGCGCAAAAGGAAGCAACTATTCAAAATATTAGGACAGTAGAGGGCATTCTAAGACGAGAGATGGCCTCTCTTTCTATAGTTGTTACCGACTGGGGAATGTGGGATTCTATGTATAATTTTATACTTGATGGCAATCAATCTTTCGTCACGTCAGAGTTGCAAGATCAGACACTCAGAGAAACAAAAACCAATGTGTTAGTCATCAAAAGAGGAGAAGAAATTTTATTCTCAAAACAAATTTATAATCAAGATGCCGAAGATGTTGCTGTACCAGAAGATGTTTTGGATGCTATTGATTTAATGTGGCAGAACAGTGGAAATGAGGATATGATGATGAGAAGAACTATGGTGAGTACGGGGAGTAGAAAGCTTATTCTAGTATCTCGTAAGGTGACAAAAAGTGACGGGACAGGAGAGAGTCTGGGTACAGTGTCTATGGGAGAATACATAGACGAAGGATTTCTCAATGAATTTGATAATGTGCCTGGTTTTTATTTTAACGTTTTCCCGTATGAGGAGGGTAATGCTAACGTAAATTTTAAAAATATAACAAAAGAAAATCCTCTTAACGTCGAAATAGAAAATACCAGAAGAGTGATTGGCGCTAAGCTGTTAAATGATGCGTCTTTGGAGCACCCACTCATTCTAGAGATTGAGCATGTTCCGAGAATCCGTTTGAAATATATTGATATCATCATCGTGATGTCAATCGGCGCCGGAGTGGCATATTTATTGACCATTTCAACTATGATGGTACTTTGCAACAAGCTTAATGAATCTGGCTATGTGGAGAAAGGGGAGATATACGAACCTATAAAAAAGAAACCTAAAAAACAAAAGAAAATTAAAAAATAAAATTAATTGTAATGAGGCTCACAAGCAAGACTATTTTACCCGTGGGGTTGATTCTTCTTATCACCGGATCACTGATTGTGGTTTTATTTTGGTATTATTTGGAGGGGCAAATGCTAAATGATTTTTTTGTTAGTCATAGCGACAAAGTTGCTCGCAATGCCGAACGTTTTTTAGTGAGTGATGATTTTAATCGTCCAAAGGATTCATTGTCGGTGCAACATTTTAATATTTTTTTCCAAGTGCTGGACGTAGAGGAGATAACAAATGTAATTATTTGGAGTGCGTCTGGGCAAATCGTTGCTTCCAAAGCCACTCTGCCCATAGGGTTTAATCAATCTGAGGAAGGGGCTATTATATCACATATAATCGAGATGAAATCGCCAGTTTTTTTAAAGCATATCGGGACAAATAATGAAACGAAATCTACCTTATCAGAAACTTTCCCATATGAATATGAAATATTTGTTCCTCTTTTTATAAATGGTGAGCTGAATGGAATAGTCGAGTTGCATCTGTCTGATATGTTTATCAGTCAAATTATTAAAAAAATTGTTTTTATTGCGGCGATGCTTTTTATTCTCGCTTCCTTAGCTGTTTTTGGCGCTATCATCTATTTCCTCCATTATTTTATCATTAGCCCACTTAATCAACTATCTGGAGCTTCCAAAGCGTTGCGCCTGGGAAACTGGGATGTTTCTTTTGCCGTAAAAAATAAGAAAGATGAGATTGAAGATCTGGCTTTTTCTTTTGGGCATATGCGTTCGTCGCTTAAGGATTCTTTTGAAAAGATTGAAAGAAAAGAGCAATCTGCTAAAAAAGCAGAAAAAATAGCTCAGGGAATGAGTAATTCCCTTGAAGCGGAAAGAGATCGAGGAGAAGGAATCCTACGCTACCTCCATTCTATTAAGGAAGGTATTATTGCTATTGATCAAAAAGGATCCCTTAGCTTCATCAATCTCACTGCAGCCAGAATGATTTCCAAGACTGAGAATTCTCCGCTTCTCGGAAAAAAATATTCAACGGAACTTTCTTTTTATAGAGAGTATGAGATTGATAAGAAAAAAATTGACCCGGTGTCTTTGGCAATTTCACACCATGGCACATATGTTCTTCCGCAAAAGTGTTTTCTTTGCACGCCAAATGGGGATATCCCTGTTGCAGGATCTTTTTCTGCTATCATGAAAGATGGTAAAAACATGGGAGTGGTAGGTATTTTTCAAAACATCACTGAACGTCTCAGTATTGAGAGAGAAAAAGACGATTTCCTTTCCATTGCAGCTCATCAATTGCGCACTCCCTTGTCCGGTATCCGGTGGGTGATTGAGTTTTTATTAGAAGGGGATGCAGGCAAGCTTTCGAAAGAAGCTAATGAGCTTTTGACTCAAATTTTTAACAACAACCAGAGACTTATTGAGTTAGTTAATGACCTTTTGGACGTATCAAGGATCAATATGGGAAAATCAAAGGAAGAAACCTCGCTCGTTAATATTTGCCAATTGCTTTCTGATGCGGTGAAGGCGTTGGAAGGTTTAGCAAGAGACAGAAAAATTACGATTCACTATGAAGAGGTTTGCGCCTTAACACCGAACATTGAAGCTGGACCGAAACACATTTTTCAAGCCTTTGAAAATATAATATCTAATGCGATAAAATATACTGAGGCAGGAGGAAGAGTTGATGTGTTAGCTAAATTTAAAAAAAACAAGGTTATTGTTAGTGTAAAAGATAATGGTATTGGAATTCCAAAGCAGGAACAATCCAAAATATTTAGCAAATTCTTCAGATCAACTAATGCTGTTTTAAAAGAAGCAAATGGTTCCGGGTTGGGACTAAATGTGGTAAAATCATTTATAGAGGAGGCAAATGGTAAAGTTTGGTTTGAAAGCGAAGAAGGCAAAGGTTCAGAATTTTTTGTTGAGTTGCCTCTATTGAATCAGATAAAAAAGGAAAACATAATTCTTATTAAATAAAATCATGGATGAAACAAAAAAAAGACAAGTCTTAGTGGTGGAGGACGACCTTTTCTTACAAGATATTTACAAACGTAAATTAGAAAAGGAGGGCTTTAACGTGGAGATTGCAGAAAATGGTCA
>JBBREE010000029.1:0-12110 GCA_038203255.1 Candidatus Moraniibacteriota bacterium
AAAAAACCAAGAAAAAAAGGAATGGCACAATGTGCGATTCCTTTTTTACTAAAGAATATTTTCTTAGTTATTTTTTCTGCCAACAAGTTTGTATTTTTTTATTCATCAATATGTTTTTCTACGAGCATGTATTCTTCACCATTATATCTGTAGTACTCAGTAAATGGTGGTGAAGAATTTGTCGCAGGGTGGACAACTTTAAGCCCCGGTGCGCCTATCTGGGTAAATTTTTCAATTAAAAAAATTCTTTCTGGATAATCCGGTCCAGATAATTTGCGATAACCCTTAATGCCAAATTCTTTCCTAAAAAGCCACATGGGTGTGCTGGCAGTACCCATCAAGCAAACACCATTGCTGATCGATTCGATCACGAAAGTTTCGTCTTTTCCATTGCCAAAATCATCCATGACTTTCACGAATTGATTTATTTTTATCATTTTGCGAATATCACCCTTGGCTTGCTGGACACACTCTTTGGAAATTTCCTTGTTTTTAATCAGCACCCGTCCAATTTCTTTGAGAGCCAAGTCTGTTTCTGATGCAAGGCAAGTACTAGACAAGGCAATAACACTAAACAACACAATAATGACACCAATAATCTTCTTCATGGCTAACTCCTTTTGCTGGGGGATTTTTACCGCCAAAGGCAGTAATTGATTGTTAAAGAATCATCATAAACTGGATAGAAAACTATAACATATTGATATATAAATGTAAATAGCTGAATGAATATTGTAAAGGGGAGGTAAAAATTTCCGCTTGGTTGTCATTTCTAAAAAACTTTGACAAAAAATTGCCGCTTGGTTTGACAAATGCTGTTTTTGGGAGTATAATGATAGGTTGTCATTAATGACACAAATTCAGTTATCTTAACAATAAAAAACACAGGAGGTAGGAAATGGAAAATTTAGTGAATAAATCGGACATTCAGGGCAGGAGGATGGATAAAATAATGAAGACATTGTTGTTTGTAACAATGTTTTGTTTTTGTTTGTTATTCATAATAGACAAAAGTCAGGCAGCATATTTTAATGAGTCGCTAATCGCGGCTTCACTCAGCTTGCCGATGGGTGCCGATGTGGCAGCTATGGGCAACATTGGAACATTGGAAGAATTTTCTTCCGCCAATCCTGCTGTCACTTCCATCATGAAAGATGGAAATGCTAGTGCTACGATGAATTATGGATATTTTGATTTTTCCAAAACTCACCTCCAGACTATTTCAACTTCCGTGACTGGCAAGATTGAAAAAGTTGTCATGCAGGTGGGAATTGGTCATGCGCAGTCTCCAATGCGCGAAGTTGATGAATTTAGTTCATTTCGCATCAAGAGAAACGATGTTATCGATTTTCAAATTGGTGGCAATGTTGCCAATAGCATGTTTCTTGATGGCGACGAGTTGTATCTTGGGGCTGGATATGCTTTCACAAAAGGCGTGCAGGATGGAATTTTTTTCACCCCAACTCCAGCAACAACTTTCGTGAATGTCATGACAATGGATTCAACTTCGCACGGCGCCACGCTTGGATTTGCTTACAAGCCGATTAAAGAAATCACCTTGGGTGGTTTTGGTTCGCGAACTTGGAGCGAAACTCAAGCGACGTATGATGGCTGGCAAGATTCTGAAAATGCTAAATCATTTTATGATGTTGGACATTTGGGATTTTCTGCCAAGCTCTTTGAAAACACGACGCTAGCAGCAGATTATCAACACGTCAGTTTTTCAAATTCCTCCACAAAATTCGACCAATATTACGTCGGCGTGGAGCAATATCTAATTCCTGAAACATTGGCAATATACCTTGGAGATGCCAATGGTGGCATCACTACTGGCATAGGCCTGTATTTCAAAAATGGCGGAGTCAATCTGTCATACGGAAAGGGCTTGTCGAGAGAAACAAAAGACACTCTTGGCAAAGCCGACGCATTCATGGTTTCAGGATATTTTTCATTCTGAAATCTTATGGAAATTTCATGATGCGCCAAGCGCGCACAATATCAAAAGTGAAAAGGAGAAAGTGTCATGAGAAAACGACTATCGAGTTTGTTTGTTGTGTTCACGGTTTTGTCGGCAATGTTGTTGGTTTCTGGTTGTTGGAAAAAAGATATCGGAGTGCCGGACCAGGAGCATATTCAAAGCACTGTCAAGGCTTTGGCCATTAAGGAATCGATCCTGAATTTCCCTTTGTTTAACTTGAAGTTCAGGCAAGTAAAGTTTAGTGATTATTTCGTAGGACCACAAATGGAACGCACTGATGAAAATGGTATCAAGCAGCAAGTCAAAAAAGTGAGCATCACATGCAGGGTACCATTTTCATATTTTATACCTGGTAGTATATTTGGACCGAGTAAAACGTATAGGCGCGAAACGATCATGGATACAAAATTTCTTTTCTATGTCAATGAAAGAGGAGAAAAGATCATTGAAAGAATGAAGGGAGAAACCGCTATAGACTTTAAAAAAATCCAATAGTAGAAAAAACACAAGCACAAGCCCTTGCGGAAACATTTCGCAAGGGCTTGATTTTTTATCCAAAATGTGCTAGTATCTGGAGTAAAAAAATCCAAAAAGGAGGTGAGTTCTTTGAGAAAAATAATAATCAAATTGCAGTGGGTGACAACTTTCGTTTCTTGTCTCATGAACAAACTTTTTCTTTCGCCAAAAGTTTCAGGCATGGAAAATTTGTTTGAGCTTGTGGAGATGAAAGAAGAAAAAGGCTTTGGGATTATTTTCATTTCAAATCATTTGAATTGCAATGATCCTTTTGTACAAACAGCATTTTTGCCAGTGCAATTAAAGAAAAAGATTTTCCCTATCACGTTTTTGGCAACGCATGAGAAGTTTGGTGGTAAAATTAAAAGTTTCATTATGAAATTGCTTGGTTGCATTCCGGTTGGCAATGAAAAAGGCCAAAACGTGCGCGAAGCAATCAAGCGCATCAAGGCGGGTGAAACAATTTATCTTTTCCCGGAAGGCAAGATTTCGCTGGATGGAAAGTTAAATGAAGACATTGGTGCGTTGCAATTTTTCAGTAAATTTTCTGACATCATCATTCAACCAATTCACGTCGCGGGGCTCAAGTCTTATTGGGACTTGAAAGACATGTTTTTAATGAGGCAAAAACTTCGCATCGCATTTGGCAAACCGTTTGTGCTCAAAAAGGGTTCAGACGTTAATGCAATGGAAATTATTGCAAATGTAGTAGTATAAAGCCTTTGGGAGAATTCTCCCAAAGGATTTTTTCTTATGAAATGGCTTATTTAAGCATGAAATAGACAATAACGTTTGACAAAATGTGAAAAAGAGAGTATAATTAAAGGTCAGTTAATTTAAAAACTAAATAGGGAGGTGCTTATAATGAAAACACTTGCAAGGATCTTCTTTGGAGTTGAAAGCTTTGCGGAGATGAAAAAAAGAGGTTTTTCTATGATGCTCATGGTTCCGGCAATACGCTGGGGAGAATGGGCACTGCTTGGAATAACCGGTTCGGTTGTGGTCTCGCTCAAAGCAGCAGGTGTGGGTAATATTGCAATTTTCTTTATCCTTTGGATTGGGAATCTCGTGATTGAGGCAGCGATGGTAAAATTTAACGATAGCACTACGATTGACATCACTCTCATGGAGGGACTTCGTCGCCTTGTGGATGCAGCTTTCAAAAAATCTGCAGTTGCTGGAATTGTGATTGAAATTTTAGTTGTTATCCGTCTGCTTGTTTGGGATGGCAGTGCATATTTCATTATTTTTTTCAGAAACAGGCTTCCTAATAAATTCATGAAAATAAGCACATTCATTCTTGCTGCTGGTTTTCAGATGGCAGTATGGACGGGTTTATATGTCCTAGGGTTTGAAAGCTTCACCGAGCTTGTAAAGGAGTTTTTCTAGCTGAGACATGCAAACCATCGTGTTGGCATGTCTCTTTTTCTAATGTATAATGAGGAAATGGAAAATCAATTTCAACCACAAATTTTAGAAAGAAAGGAGAATGAGATGCATTCAATTAATGTTATTCATGAAGCAAGTGATTCATTCATCAAGGAGTTGCTTGAGATGCAAGATAAATCATATCCTGCAGGCTGGCAATATGAAGATGCTGCTGAATATTACAAGCGAATGATTGAAAGTCCTGAAAATATTAATATTGTTCTCAAGGAAAAGGAGAAGGTAATCGGTTATGTTTTAGTAATTCCACACAATGATGTTGTGACTGAATTACGAGAAGTTGATCCTCTAATGAAGGAAGATTTAAATCGTTTTTATATTGAAACACTGGAAATAGTTCCAGAAATTCAAAAAACACTGGCTGGTGGAAAGTTATTCTTTCAAATGCTCGGAAAACTTTTCGAAGAATCTGGAAAAAGAGGAATTAATAAATTTTCCATGCATGCTAGAGTTTCTACAGGTTTGAGCAAGGTGGTACAGCGATACTTTGGAAAGATGATGACAGAAGTTCGCCAAATTGAGAATTGGCCATATTATGATGGTCAGGAACCGACATGTTATATGCTCGGAACCTATGAGAAGAAATAAGCAAAACCGGAGTGATGAATATCACGCCGGTTTTTTCTTTCCCAAAAATCAGATTTGAGGTATAATTGATACATAGTCTGGAAAACTTTTCGGCTGTTTAATTAATTTTGGAAAATTCTGTATGATTCAGCGAATACTTGCGCCTATAAAAATGTTGTTTGGAAAAAATGTTGTATTGGAAAAAGAAGAAAAAATTGAAAAACTTGAAAATAAGAAAACAGAAAAAGTGGTTGATGTGTCTGAAATGTATACAACATTGCCTGAAGCCAAGGAAGAAATTTGGAGAAGATGGAATGATAAGGATCTTCGTAAGAAAGTCGAAGATTATCTGGGTGAAATCCCAGAGCCTTTCAAGAAGGAGCCAAGAGCAGTGTTATCACGCAACATAATAACTCCAAATCTGGAGCTTATTTATTTTCTTGATTTGGTAAAAAATACAAACTTAAGTCCGCTTGGATTAGAGGGTGTGAGTGATAAGTTTTGCACAAAAAATTATGACAAAGTGTCCTTGGGCAAACTTACTTTCTTTAGAAATAAGGAATTTAAAAATATTGAGAATGGAAAAACTAATGTCGCTATTATAGACATGATGAGTTCTGAAGGTGAAAGATTTTGTGATGTAAAAACTTTTTGGGGAGAGGGCCTTGTTGATTTTCATCATAAACTTTTAAAGACTTACAATGTTGAGCTAGATATTTTTGATGATTTTAATTGGTTTAGCTATGATAAAAAAAAGGATAGTATATCTGAGTATTATAAAAAATTCTTTGCTTTTTTTATTTGTCACGGAATACTTTTCGAGAATTTCATTGTTAAAGGAAATGAAAAAGAATTTACAAACGGCGTTGTTATAGATAGTTTTAACGAAATTAAGGAAATTTTTGGTGTATCTCCATTGATAATACCCTTGCTTCCAATGGCAGATGATGATCATTGGTATTTTAGGAGCTATATTAAGAAATAGGATGTATTGAAATTATTTTGTATTGTTAAGGTTATAGATGTTTTTTGAATACATTTTGGAGAGAATCTATGTGTTGATTTTATAAAAATAAATATAATAATAAATTTTTATTTATGTGTATTTCTGAAATACCGAGTTTGCTCTATTATGCTTACTTGCCAGCTATATTGCTGGGAATTTTTTTTGGTGTTTTTGTGTATTTAAGCGATAAAAAAGAAAATACGAATAAAACATTATTATTAATATCTATCATCTTTTCTCTTTACGCTACTATTGATTTTATTTCATGGTTTCCTTTGTCTATTGGTGTTTATTTTGTTTTGTCAAAGTTGTTGCTACTTGTCTTAATTCTGTTGCCACTATTGCTGTATTTTGCTTATTATTTATTGCAGATAAATATATCAAAAATTAGGCATTTTTTAATATGGGTTCCTCTTGCTCCCTTATTTTTATTAAATTTTTCTAAATATGATAATTTATTTTTTTCTATTCATGCTGATGGGTTAAGTTGTGTTGTAAGAGAGGAATTGTTGTATCCATATGTTTATGTTCTTAGTATTTTTTATCTTGCCTGGTTTGTTCTGGTTTTGATAAGAAAATATAAAACATCATTAAATGACTTAATAATAAGAAAAAGAATCAACACTCTTATCTTGGCAGCATCTGTACTTATTATTTGGGTTGCCATGCTAGCGTATTTACAGAATTTTTTTGGTGATGATATTTTATTACTTATTCCGTTTGGGATGGTTTTGTTTATGCTTATTTTGTCTTACGCTATCGTTAAATATAATCTTTTGAATATTAAATTAATAGCTGCACAGGCACTAATTATTGCACTTGCGATTCTCATAAGTTCTCAATTCTTTTTCATTCAAAATAATATAAATAGAATTTTAACTGGAATAACGCTAGTTCTTTCTGTTGGTTTTGGGTATATGCTTGTTAAGTCAGTGAAACAGGAGATTAAGAAAAAGGAGGAATTGGAAATAGCTAATGCTCAAATTATTGAAAGAAAGGAAGAGTTGCAATTAATGGCGGACAAGTTAGCGACAGCCAATGATGCACTTCGAAAATTAGACAATGCCAAGACAGAGTTTATTTCCATTGCTTCTCATCAACTCCGAACTCCAGTCACGGCCATCAAGGGATTCTCTTCACTTTTGCTTGAAGGTTCATATGGTGAGATTTCTGAAACTGTGAAAGGTGCCTTGGAAAAAGTTTATTCTTCGTCTGAACGCTTGGTGGCGCTGATTGAAGACCTGCTCAATGTTTCAAGGATTGAATCTGGACGAATGCAATTTGTTTTTGAAAAAGCGTCTGTGGCAAAATTGATCAATGAATTGTATGACAATTTCATTTTGATTGCCAAAACTAAGAAGTTTTATTTGGATATCAAATTGCCTGAAATTCCACTGCCTGAAGTGACGATGGACTATACCAAGATTCGCGAGTTGGTTTCAAACTTTATTGATAATGCGCTCAAATATACTGAAAAGGGCGGTGCGACTGTGAAAGCTGAGCTCAAAGATGAGGGAGTGGTGATTGATGAAAATGGCTTCGTTATTGCCAATAAAAAATCTGAATTTGGAAAAATGGTGCGCATTACAGTTTCTGACACTGGAATTGGAATTCCAAAAGAAGAAATTCCATATCTTTTCAAAAAGTTTTCTCGTGGCAAAGACGTTTCACGTCTTCATGTTGGTGGCACAGGCCTTGGACTCTATGTTGGCAAAGCCATCGCCGAAGCCCACCACGGTCAAGTCTGGGTCGAATCCGACGGCGCCGGCCTCGGCTCTCGTTTCATCATTGAAATCCCAGTGGAGCATGTTGCATAGCTGAAAGTTTTTCAAGTCTATCAAGTTTATAAAGTAGAAAAGATAAAAAAACTCAATTTCGATTGAGTTTTTTAGTTATGCACAGGGGAGTGTCTTGTGGTGATATTGTGGAAGTGTTATAATAACACTGTAATAAAATAATATAAACAATATGAAAACAAAACAGTTCAAAAACAAACAAGAGAAAGGGGAAGTTGTGATTTGTGAAAATGCGAAAATGCACAAAATTGAGAAACTTGTTGGCATTGATTGGCTGCTCAAAAGCAATATGGAAAACAATAAGCTTAGTCAAATTTACGCAAGTCTTTTCCTTTTTTTAAATACTGGCTATACTGAAAAAATAGATAAATCTTATAAATATACAATGAAGAAGCAGGCGATTTGTTAGCCTTGAAATTGCTTGACAAAAAGTCAAAAAAGGAGTATAATTAAATGTTGGTAAGTGAGATTTCGAAAGAATCTCGTGCTGGCGCAGTTCTTACAAATTCGGGCTCATAGAAGCCAAAAAAAGGAGAATTACCATGAAAAAAATCATCTGTTTGGCAATGGCTCTGATGTTTGTTGTTTCTCTTACTGCTACAGCTTTTGCCGGTGGCGGAAGAGATGGCGGTCATCGTGGCGGTGGTCACGGTGGTGGCGGTGTCAGTACTGGCGCAGCAATTGGCATCGGTGTTGGCGCGCTGATTCTGGGCACAATTATTGGTGCCAATAATCAGCCCCAAGAAGCGCCGGTGCAATATTACGCACCACAGATGTATCAGCAACCCGTGCCTGCACCAAGCTTTATGCTGGGGACTTGTTTCCCACAAGGTGCATATTTTCCCAACGGTATTGTTATCGTTGGGAGAGGATTTTATCCTCCAGGGACGCAAGTCACACCGGGATTCTGCTTTTTCTAAAAAGCGGTTTTCCAAAAAAATCAGCAGCGATTCGATATTTCGAATCGCTGCTTTTTCTTTTGTTTAGAAAATGTCCTCACATTGTTAATATGGAAGTTATATTTTATTGGACAATTTGGATTAAAACCTGCTAATATAACTTAAGAATCACTTGAAAAACTTTGAGAACTTGATAAACTTTTAAACTTATTGTCATGAAACAATCACAACTTTTCACCAGAACTAAAAAGGAGGCTCCATCAGATGAGGTGAGCGTGAATGCGCAACTCTTGATCAGGGCTGGATTTGTGGATAAATTGATGGCCGGAACTTATACTTTTTTGCCACTTGGCCTGCGAGTTTTTCGTAAAATCGAAAACATTATTCGTGAGGAAATGAATGGTTTGGGAGCAAGTGAGATTTTGATGCCATCGCTTAATCCAAAAGAAAACTGGGAAAAATCAGGACGCTGGGATTCATTGGACAATCTTTTCAAATTCACCAGTTTTTATTCTAAGAATGAATATGCCCTTGGTGCAACACATGAAGAAACCGTTTCTCCATTGATGAAGAAATTTGTATTCTCATATAAGGATTTGCCAACAGCAACTTTTCAAATTCAAAACAAATTTCGCGATGAAAAAAGAGCGAAATCTGGAATTTTGAGAGGCCGCGAATTTTTCATGAAAGACTTGTATTCATTTCACACAAGCGCTGAAGATTTGGATGCATATTATGAAAAAGCCACAGCTGCATATAAGCGAGTTTTCGAGCGCAGCGGTATTGGCGAAAAAACATATTACACCTATGCTTCTGGTGGATCATTTTCGAAATATTCTCATGAATTTCAAACCGTGAGTGAGGCTGGTGAGGATAATATTTACATTTGTGACAAATGTCTCATCGCGATTAATGATGAAATCATTGAAGATTTGAAACATACTTGTCCTGAATGTGAAAACAAGGAACTTCGAAAAGAAAAAGCAATAGAAACTGGAAATATTTTCAAGTTGATGACAAAATTTTCTGCGCCATTTGAGCTTACGTATAAAGATCAAGATGGAAAAGAAAATGATGTGATCATGGGATGCTATGGAATTGGACTTAATCGTTTGATGGGAACAGTGGTTGAACTTTTTCATGATGAAAAGGGAATTATCTGGCCAGAAAATATCGCACCGTTTTCAGTTCATTTGATTAATCTTGGTGAAAATGAGGAAGCTGAAAAAATTTATGCAAAACTTTTGGAAAACGGAATTGAAGTTCTGATGGATGATCGCGAAGCAAGTGCTGGAGAAAAATTTGCCGATAGTGACCTTATTGGAATTCCAACACGCGTGGTGATTAGTAAAAAATCTCTCGCAGCTGGTGGAATAGAGGTGAAAAAAAGAAATGAAAAAGAAAACAAAATAATGACAGTTGAAGAATTATTGCAAACACTCAAAAAGTAAATTGCAACAACATGAGAAATCCTTCGCTGTAAAAGGCGAGGGATTTTTTTGTGCAAATGTTGTATAATGATAAAGTTGTGATGTAAAAAATATTTTATGAAAAAGAAAATAATTGTTGAAGTGAAAAATCTGTGCAAGACATATGAATATGTCGAAAAAAAACCAGGAATGAAAAATTCACTGCGAAATCTTTTTAAATCTGAAAAAAAGCAAAAAGAAGCAGTGAAAAATATTAATTTGAAAATTGAGGAAGGGGAATTGATTGGATTTTTGGGTCCCAATGGTGCAGGAAAAACCACAACATTGAAAATGCTTTCTGGCGTGCTGACACCAACAAGTGGCAGTGTGAAAGTTTTGGGCTATCAGCCAATCAAGAGGGAAAAGGAATATAAGATGCAATTTGCTTTTGTGATGGGACAGAAATCTCAACTTTGGTGGGATTTGCCACCGATGGAAAGTTTTTTGCTAAACAAGAAAATATATGAAGTGACAGACGAAGATTTTAAGAGAAATTTGGATGAAATGATCAAGCTTTTGGATGTTAGTGAAATTGTGAACAAGCAAGTAAGGCAGCTTTCCTTGGGCGAGCGCATGAAGTGTGAGCTCATTGCCGCGCTACTTCATAATCCTAAAGTTTTGTTTTTGGATGAACCAACAATCGGCTTGGATGTGGTGGCGCAAAAAAATATTCGAGATTTTATCAGGAAATATAATGAAGAAAGAAAAACTACGATTATTTTGACTTCGCATTACATGGAAGATATTTCTCAACTTTGCAAGCGCATCGTGATTATTGATCTTGGAAAAATTGTTTTCGATGGACAATTGGATGATTTGATTTCAAAATATGCAGCGAACAAGAAAGTTACGATTTATTTTGATAAAAATATCGCAAAAGAAAATGTTGAAAAATTTGGCGAAATTGCTGAATTTGATGGATTGAAAGTAGTCTTTGAAATTCCAAGGTGCGATGTTAAGACTGTAGTTGGAAAAATTTTGGCAACTGATTATGAAATTAATGATATTGAAATTGATGAAGATGATATTGAAAGCATTATTCGAAATGTTTTTAAAAAGTAAAAAGGAATTGCATATGCAAAAATATATCGCTGTCGCCACCAATAATATTAAGAAAAATCTTATTTATAAAGCCAATAGCTTTATTATGGTTTTTTCGGTATTCTTTTCTTTTGTAGTACTTTTTTATTTTTGGAATTCGATTTATAGACAAGGTAATCAGCTCGGAAGTTATTCTCTTAGCGAAATTATTTCATATTATGTGTTTATGACAATTTTTGAATTGTTGGTGGTGGGCGATAATACGGCGTGGAGCGTGGGCGATGAAATAAAAAATGGACAAATAACCAGCAGTCTTTTGAAGCCGATAAAATATTTGGAATATAAATTTTCACAATCAGTTGGGGGATTATTGTTTCGCTTGATGCTATTTTCTCCAGCAATTTTGGCTATCTTTTATTTCTTACGTGATTATATTGCTATTCCCAAAGATAATTTTATTTATTTTATTTTTCCATTGATTGCAGTTATCAGTTACGCCTTGTATTTTTTGGTATATTATCTCGTGGGCGTGTTATCTTTTTGGACTGCTGATTCTTATGGATTTTTATTTGCGGCATTTGTGATTGTCAATTTCATGCAAGGTGGACTTTTGCCTTTAGATTTGCTTCCAAGCTGGTTTGCTGTCCTGGGTAATTTTTTGCCTTTCAAATATTTGTTTTTTGTGCCAGTTGGCGTGGTGACTGGGCGAACAGTTTTTGAATATACTTTTGTCTTGGTTCCGATGCTTTGGGTGGTGGCCTTATATTATTTTGCAGGATTTTTATATAAAAAAGGTTTAAGAAAATATGAAGGATATGGTATCTAGAATTAAAAAATATTTTGCAATTTTTTTGCAATTACAAAGAATTAACATTATGAGAAGGATGGCCTATCCATCATCCTTTCTTTTCGGCTTCGGTACTGTTTTTTTGACAATGTTTTTAAGCGTATTCTTTTTTAAGGTAAGTTTCAGCTACATCAATTCTATTGCTGGTTGGACATTGTATCAGGTTTTTGCAGTAGTGGGATCGTATATGATAGTGGAAGGTATGATGTGGATTTTCTTTGCACAGCTTAATACTATTAACAGACACATTATCGATGGAACACTGGATGGTATTTTGCTCAAACCAATTGATGATCAATTCTTTGTTTCTTTTTGGCGAGGTGACAGTGAGGATATTGCACGGATTATTACTGGCATAATATTGTTATTTACAGCTGCGCATAATACTATTGGTTTTAATTTTATGCACACTCTGCTTTATTGTTTGCTTTTGTTAAATGGCTTAATAATGTTTTATTGTTTTAACTTGGCACTTAGAGCTGTAAGTTTTTGGATCACTGAAAGTTCCGGACTTTGGCTTTTGATGGAACGAGTGGTTGTGAATT
>JBBREE010000030.1:0-12069 GCA_038203255.1 Candidatus Moraniibacteriota bacterium
GGCGCCCAGATCTTTGGCGATTCGATGGACCTGGCCGACGAGATCATCGTCACCGAGATTGACCGCACCTTCGACTGCGACACCTTTTTCCTTCAGGTGCGTAGTGTTCCTTTAGGTGACGATATTTATTCAAAGCGAAAACATCTGGCACGCCTTCAAAATAGACATTGCCTCCATCTCCTCCGCGACCGCCAGTGGGCCCAAGACTCATCATAACCTTATCGAAAGCTACAACACCATCGCCTCCGTTCCCCGCCTTCACTTTAATTTTCGCTTCATCAGTTAACATAAATCTAAAATTTTTAACTTTTACTTTTTAACTTATCTGGTATTGGGTCATATCCCCCGTCATTCCAAGGATGACATCGGATTATGCGTAAAAAACCCAACAAACCTCCTCGTAAAACACCAAAACGATCAACAGCTTCATAAGTATATTGACTACAACTGGGGTGAAAACGGCAGAAACGCTCAGAAACAACGTAGGAAAGCCAACTATGGTCCAAAGAGAGGGTTTTTTGGTAAAGCTTTATTAAAAATAAAACAATTTTTTTCATTTTCCTGCCTTTCTCCTTATAAAGCTTATCCTATCTATTTAACTACTAAATTTATGTTTTGTCAATTATATTTTTTACTGGTATAATTATTCTAAGTAAGTTAATCGCTTTTTAATTCTAAAAACAAACCCCATGGAAACAGTCCAACACAAAGATCTCGTCTGGCATTATTTTCAAGAACCTAGCGCCGATGACGTTCTAGTCATCCAAGAGAAATACAAACTTCACCCGATTGTCATTTAATAATTCTCCACCCCAACTTTGCGACCGAAAGCCACGCTGTTTGATATTTGTATTTTTATGTCCATTCACATTCCTCTTTATGATACCGAGATTAAAACGACCTATGCCGCTGAGATAGATATTGTTATTTGCAAAAACGCCCTCATCACCTCTCATGACAAAGATATCTTTCAGCTAAATGATTTCTTTAATGAATTAAAAAATAATGAAGAAAAAAGAGAACTCTATATGAAAGATTCTCCGGGAGCACTTTTACGCTACATCATCGAGATGCTTTTGGAAACATGTTTTCCTAAGTTGGATCACATTTCTAAAAATCTTGACTATATTGAAACGGAAATTTTTGCCGGACACGAAAAAGAAATGGTTTTTGAGATTTCGCTGGTCAAGCGCGATATATTAAACTTCCGTCGCACGATGAAACCGCAACGCTCAGTTTTTGAATCCTTGGCACAAAAAGATTTTGTCCTGATTGAATCAAGTCTTAAACCATATTTTCAAGATCTCATCGGCACCAATATCCGCATCTGGAACAATCTCGAATCAGCCAAAGAAACTGTCGAGTCTTTGGAAGAAACAAATAACTCCTTGCTTTCTAACAAGCTTGATCTTACTATGAAAGTGCTCACCATTTTCTCCGCTGTGATGCTTCCAATGACCGTCTATTCCAATATTCTAGCTATGAGCGCCGACATCCCATTTGGCAAAAATCCGAATGCTTTCTGGATACATCTAAGTATTATGTTCGTCCTCTCGCTTTTCACAATTTCCGTCTTTAAGATTAGGAAATGGCTGTAAAAACTAACTGTAGAAATATGTTAAAAATATACAATACTCTTACTAGAAATAAAGAAGAATTCAAATCCATTAATCCTGGCAAGGTTGGGATGTATGTTTGCGGCCCAACTGTCTATGATCATTGTCACCTTGGACACGGTCGCGGATATGTTTCTATGGATGTGATTCGTAAATATCTGGAATATTCCGGTTATGAAGTCCGCTACATCATGAATTACACGGACGTAGGTCATTTAGTTGATGACGGAGAAATTGGAGAAGACAAGATTCAAAAAAAAGCCAAAGCTGAAAGTTCCGACCCAATGGAAATAGTAGAAACATATATCGCTTCAGCCAAGGAAGATTTTGCCAGCCTCAATATCAAGCCAGCCAACTTTAACCCTCGCCCGACTCAATACATTGTTCAGATCATAAAATTCATCAATGATCTTATTGGAAAAGGCTACGCTTATGAATCTAATGGCTCAGTCTATTTCTCCGTGGAAAATTTTCCGAGCTATGGAAAGCTTTCGGGTCGTAAGACCGAAGATTTGGAATCAGGGTCACGCATAGAAATTAATCCGGAAAAGAAAAACCCGCTAGACTTCGCCCTCTGGATCAAAGCCGACCAAAACCATATTTTAAAATGGGAAAGTCCTTGGAGCTTAGGTTATCCGGGTTGGCATATTGAATGTTCTGTTATGTCATGTGACCTTCTAGGACAAGACACCTTCGACATCCACGGCGGTGGCAATGAAAATATTTTTCCCCATAACGAAAACGAAGTGGCTCAAAGCGAAGCTTATCTCGGAAAAAAAATGGCCAATTTTTGGACCCTCTGGAGTATGGTGAATATTAATGGCGAAAAAATGTCCAAATCTAAAAACAACCACACCAGCATCAAAGATGCTCTAAAAAGATATGATCCAATGGCGTTGCGTCTTTGGATTCTAAGTTCTCACTACAGAAGTGTTATGGATTATTCTGAAAAATCACTCACTCAATCCCAAGAAAATTTACGCAAAATTTCTGATTGGGTAAAAAAATTAAGAAACTTAGCCGAAAAAAAAGATGCATCAGAGAGCGAAATTGATTTCGTGCATATTTATAAGACACGCTTTGAAGAAGCGATGGACGACGACCTCAACACCCCTCTAGCGCTTTCGGTTGTCTATGACCTTTTAAGCGAAACTAATAAACTCCTGGCTGAAGAAAAATTAAGCGCGGAAACTGCCAAAGATATTTTGAGTTTTTGGGAGAAGATTAATAGGGTTTTTGGACTGATTATCTCAGAAGAAAAAACTGAAATTCCTGAAGAAGTTAAAAAAATAGCTGAAGAAAGAAAACTAGCTAGAGAAAATAAGGATTTCGGAGCATCAGATGATTTGCGAGAAAAAATAACCCAAGCTGGATTTTTAATTGAAGATTTAAAAGATAATAATTATAAACTAACCCCTATTAAATAAAAAAATCAATTTAACAGGGCAAGTAAAAAAAATATGGGAAATTGTGGATGCGGTCATTGTGATTGCGAAGACGAAAAAGAACCCTCCTTCGCCAAGGCTATGGCGGGCGAGGAAGAAAACGAGTGCGATTGCGGTTGTGAACACGGAGATAAATCAACGAAAGAGAAATTGGATTCGCTTAAAAAATCCATTGCGGATTTAGGATACAAAGTGGAAGAAAATGAAGAAGGAGAGATAAAAATCACTCAATAGTAGTTTAATGAAAAACTTTTGGCAAGAACTGAATAAGCCTATTCTCGCTCTTGCCCCCATGGCGGGCATCACAGACAGCGCTTGTCGTGAGATGTGTCGGAGATATGGGGCTGATGTGGTATATAGCGAAATGGCCAGCGTCTCAGCGCTGTTTTTTAAGCCTGAGAAAACTTTAGAGCTTTTGAAATTTAATGTTAGCGAACGACCTTATGTTGTCCAACTTTTCGGCAATAATCCCGAACATTTCGCTGTGGCCACGCGCATCATCACAAAACAAATAAAACCTGACGGCGTTGACATCAATTTTGGTTGTCCAGCCAAGAAAGTTTTCGGCCACGGTTCCGGTTGTGCTCTTATGCCACAAAAGGAATTGGCCAGGGAAATCATTTCCGCCGTTTGTGAAAACACTGATTTGCCGGTTTCTATTAAGATTCGCGCGGGGATTAGAGAAAAAACAGTAACGTACCATGGTACGTTACCTGGTACGTTACCAAAATCTCCGGAAACGAGCGCTCTGGATTTCATAAAAAACACTGAAGATCTCCCCTACTCGGCTGTGATGGTGCATGGCCGAACCTATGAAGGTGGTTTTTCCGGCACGGTGGATTTTAGTATTGTGGAAGAAATTAAAAAAATCATTCCGGAAAAAATTGTGCTGGGCAATGGCGGGATAAACACACCTGAAGACGCCGTTAGAATTTTGCATAATTTCCCCACGATGGATGGCCTGGGCATCGCACGTGGTATTTGGGGACGGCCGTTTATCTTTAATGAAATTAAAAATGCCCTTTGCAAAGAAGATTCTTGTTTTGCTTCTATGGAAATGACCTATGATTTCGAGAAAATCAAAAAAATTATGCTCGAACACGCCAATTTAATTTACGCCGACAAAGCTGACGTGGGAAAATTCGAAATGCGAAAACACCTCGCCTGGTACGTTAAAGGCTTCCCCGGCGCCGCAGAACTTAGAAGAAAACTAGTGATGGCGGAGAGTTTGGAGGAGATTGAAAAGATTTTGTACATAAACATTGCATAAATTGGGCAAAAGCGCAAGTTGATTTATAGTTAGCGGACTGCTATACTGTATAAACTATTATGGCAAAGAAAAACACCAATCAAGAGATTAAACTTCCCCCGCAAAACGTCGAAGCTGAGAAATCAGTGCTGGGCGCTTTAATGATAGATAAAGACGCCATCATTAAAGTGGCCAATTTAGTGCGAGAAGATGATTTCTATCGAGATGATCATGGCCTGATTTATACCGCTATGACAGAGCTCTATGAAAAACGCGAACCGATTGATGTTTTGTCGCTTTCTAATCGTTTAGAGGAAAAAAATCAATTGGACTCAGTGGGTGGCTCCAGCTATCTGACTGAATTGGTAAACTCCGTGCCATCCAGCTCCAATATCGTCCATTATGCTAAGGTGGTGCAGAAAAAATCGACTTTACGAAAATTAATTTTGGCCGCTAGTGAGATCGTGGAATTGGGTTATGAAGAAGGAGAAGACGTGGAAAAAATCCTCGACGAGGCCGAGCAAAAACTTTTCGGCGTTTCTCAAAAATTTATTAAGCAAGATTTCGTGCCAATCAAATCAATTTTGGAATCGGCTTTCAATCGTATTGATGAATTGCATAAGGGTGATCATAAATTGCGCGGTATCCCAACCGGATACCCGGATTTGGACAGTATCTTGGCCGGCTTTCAAAAATCCGACCTGGTCATTTTAGCGGCTAGGCCTTCAATTGGAAAAACCACCCTAGCACTGGACTTGGCTCGTCAAATGGCGGTGAACGAAAAAGTGGCTGTAGGCATTTTTTCTTTAGAAATGGGCTCCGATCAGTTGATTGATAGAATGCTCGCCGCGCAATCCGGCGTGGATTTATGGAGACTTCGAACCGGACGGCTGAAAACCGGGGACGGCGACAATGATTTCGAGAAAATTGGAGACGCAATGGGGGTTCTTTCTGAAGCTCCAATCTATATCGACGATGCCGGTTCGGCGAACGTCATGGAAATGCGCACTATGGCCCGCCGGTTGCAATCTGAGCATAATGTCGGGGTAATCATCATTGACTACTTACAGCTCATGGAGGGCCGTCGTGGTGGAGGCGGAGACAACCGCGTGAACGAAGTTTCTGAGATTTCTCGCGCCCTAAAGCAATTGGCGCGTGAGCTCAACATTCCAATTATCGCACTTTCTCAGTTGTCCCGTAATGTGGAATCCCGCAGTCCGCAAATTCCAAAACTTTCCGACTTGCGCGAATCAGGTTCTATCGAACAGGACGCTGATGTGGTGATGTTCCTCTATCGTGAAGACCGTGAGAAACCTGATACGCCGAATAAAAATATCATCGAGGTACATATCGCTAAACACCGTAACGGTCCCATCGGCAAAATCTCCCTCTACTTCAACGAAAACTCCACCACATTTAAGTCACTGGAAAAAGTACACACTGAATAAGAATTTTCTTTATGTATCCAAAATCATTTCAAAAACTCATCGACTATTTCGCCACGCTCCCCTCTGTGGGACCTAAGATGGCGGAACGACTAGTCCTTTATCTTTTCAAACAAGACAAAATTATCTTGGCTGATTTTGGTGAAGCTTTAGCTAAACTTAAGATAAGTCTGCGCTCCTGCACCAGATGTGGCAATATCAGTGAGGAAGAACTATGCGAGATTTGCAAGGATAAAAAACGAGATCATCTAAAAATATGCGTCGTGGAAGAGCCACTCGACATTGTAGCCATTGAAAAAACCAGAAAATATAACGGCCTCTACCACGTCATAGGTGGCACGCTTTCGGGATTAAAAAATGCCACCGCGCCCCAATTGAGACTTAAAGAATTAGAAAAAAGAATAGTCGAAGAAAAAACTGAAGAAATAATTTTGGCGATGAATCCCACTACTGAAGGCGACGCCACTTCGCTCTATGTGATGAGAGCCATTAAACCCTTAGGCGTCACTGCTACTCGCCTCGCCCGTGGCCTTTCCACCGGTGGGGATATTGAATATGCCGATGAATTAACACTGAGCTCGGCAATTTTGAATCGGAAATAGAAAGTCAGCTTACTAAAGACAAAAAAACGAACCATCTTGGTTCGTTTTTTAATATTCTAAAGCTTTTTATAATCTATCCAATCTTCGTAATTTCCACTTCTGTCATTGTTTGTCTGTGACCGAATTTCACACGATATCTTTTTTTGGCTTTAAATTTAATTCCGACTACTTTTTTGCCTTTGGCTGTGGCGACAAGAGTTCCTTCCACTTTAGCACCTTCAAGAAAAGGAGTTCCAACTTTTACATCTTTCTCATCTCCAACTAAAAGTACTTCGGAAAAAACCACCTTGGAACCTTCTTCACCTTCTAATTTTTCTACCTTAATTTTATCCCCGACAGCAACTTTATATTGCTTTCCACCTGTTTTTATAATGGCTAACATAACTGTTTTAACTAAAATATTACTTAAATATTGCCTAAACACTACCTAAACACTATAGCTGAACACACGGCACTTGTCAATAAGGCAAATACGAGCTAAGATTAAGAATATGAAAAAATGGAAAAGATCGATATTATTTTGGAGTTTTGCCTTCCTCTTTTTTATGACTGTCCCTGTGGTGCTTTTGCGCACTCAGGGTTATCGCTTTGATTTCCATCGGGGCGTTTTTGTCTATAGTGGCACCGTTACTTTCAAATCCAATCCACAAAACGTGGATGTACATCTAAACGGCGCGCTCTCTTCCTCTAAGCAGCTTGACCGTATAAACAATTCCTACAACATCACCGCTCTCACTCCCAAGACCTACAACTTCCAAGTGTCAGCTAATGATTTTCAAACTTGGAATAAAAACATCGACGTCCATAGCGGGCTGGCCACTGAATTTTGGAATGTTCTTCTTGTGCGAAATGATTATGAAAAAATTGATTATGAAACACCCGGCGTGGAAAAATTTTTCATTTCTCCTAAAAATAATCTTCTGGCCTACACCGTCCCCTCTGCAGAAAAAACCGCCGTTGGAGTTTTCGACATCGGTGCCAAAAAGACAACTGATACTTATGATTTTACCGGCTGGGATTTTGCCGGAAGTATCAGGAAGGAAAATATCGAATGGTCGCCAACTGAAACATCCTTCTCTGTCCCGGTCAAAACTGGAGAAACCGAAACAACTCTCTATGATTATTTCATCGTTACCTTGCAAGATAAAACTAAATTGGATCTTAATCAATTTATCGGGAAAACCGATATCAGTAATGTACGTTGGGATCCAAAGACCAAGGACTATCTCTTCTTCTTGAGTCAAAACACTCTCTATCGGGCTAATTTAAGCGTCAAGGATGATTTGACCGTTATCGCTTCCAATGTAAGCGCCTATGATTTATCCGGTTCTACTGTTTTCTATGCCTCTTTGCCAAACAATTTGCTTTTCAAAAATGATCTGGATGGAAAATCTCAACCGACTCAAATCACCAGCAACTTCCCGGGAAGCACTGATTCTGCCATTTCTAATGTGGTTGTTTATGACGATTCTCGCATTGCCCTTCTCACTAAAAATCATGCTTTCTACATTTTTAATAAAGGCGAACATGATAATTATTTCCGCCAAATAGGCGACGGAATTTCAGAAACCCATTTTTCAGACGACGGTAAAAAAATTCTTTTCTGGAGCAATAATGAAATCTTTGTTTATTATTTGCGCGATGAACTTTCCCAACCAGGACGCACCGAAAACACGATGGAAAACATCACCCGCTATTCACAACCAGTGCAAAATGTCCAGTGGCTTAATGACTACGAGCATATCATCTTCACAGTTGGCAGCACCGCTAAAGTCATCGAATTGGATCCACGCGATCACCGCAATTGTATGAACATCGTGGATATGAGTTTAGAAAATCCTTTCGTCATTTATGACAGCTATTTAGGTAATCTTTTTTTCACCGACACTAAAGACAATTCCACCACCCTCAATTCCATAATTTTCCCCGAAAAAACTTCCCTTCTAAACCGAGTGGGAATTGGAGGATAAAAAAAACCTCAAATCTTTATAAAAAATAAAACCCCGTCAGATAAATTATCCGGCAGGGTTTTTAAAGCGATGTTTTATTTTTATTTAGATAATGGCTTTGCCTTAGACAAAAAATCTTCCAGCTCAAGATAAAGAATTTGCCATTCTTTTTCATTCTCATTCATTTTTTCAGAAACCTCCTTACAAGTTAGATTTAATAACGCCTCTGCCTTACTAAGCTCAATAGTTTTTTTAGTAAGATCGCGGACATCGTGAGCGTAACCTAAAAATTCTTCATTAAGAAGCTCTCCTACATTGTTCCAGAAAGCAGGAAGGGAGTCGCCCATTTTGAGAAATTCATCAAAAAGGAAGTCTTCTTTTGCGTCTCCTATTAGAAAAGCAGCCTTAGAGCTGAGAATTCTACTTAATAAGAAACAGTCTGTTAATCGATAAAAATAATCCCGAAGCCTCCATTCCAGATCATTTCTGACCGAGAGAAGCATTCTTTCCGTATAATCCTCTCCCCTCTCTTTTTCTGAGAAAAAAACACTCATCAAAATCCATGTCAAAAAAAAGACTGAACCCACCACAAATACTATCTGCAATAATACAATTATCATAGCCTGACCTCACTTTTTTTGTCAAAGAATTTTACCGGAAACTTTGTCCGGCGTTTATTTGCACTTCTCCCAAAGCCGAGCTTTGTTTAAACAAAGCTCGGCTTTGGGAGAATCTAGACTAGGCTCATTTTTTCAACTGCCAATCCTTAGTTAAATCAATTTCCGTCACTTGGCTCTGGCCATTTTTTTCAATGACAGTGATTTTCCCCGGCACACTTTTAAGGCCGGATTCTTTTTGGATAAGTAAATTGTAATTCTCCGCAATATCTTTCGGTAAAGTGTAAGAGATAGAGAATGTCCGAGTTTCATTCAATGGAACTTTCACAATTGACCCAAAATATTTTTTGCCCAATTCGTCTCCATATTGAATATCAGTGAGACCATCGGAACTTTCCAGCCATGCTCCTTTTGGCACATAAATACGCAGGTAGGACAAGTAATCCCTAGTCATCCAATCCTTCACTTTTCCAGTATGCACGTAAGTGATTTTTAAATCAACTTTCGGCGCGTCGCCGGACAAATCAATCGTGTAGTCAAAACTACGGTTGATATAATAATCGCTTTTAAACGCTCCTAGATTAGCATCTACTAACATTAAATAGTCGTTGCTCCAGTTTTGATTGACGGTGCCATCCCAACCGGCCTGATTGGCAGCGTCTTCCATTTGTACATCCTTGAAATTCAGCTGAATATCTTTCTCGTTCAAATCAGATAAAAATATTTTAGCCAAAGCAATTTTTTGCGATACATTGAAAGTAGAAACGCGTTTCATAATTTCATCCGCCAATTCAGTCATTACAGTTTTTCTCTCACCCTTATCGATACCTTGCTGAGCATAACCTTTTTCCACTTGGTATTCCAGATTTAAAATAGCGTTTTGAGAATCATATGTACCGGGATAATCTGTGAGAGTAATCGGTCCAGTCACTTCCAAAAAAGAAGCCAGGACATTGGTATTAATGGCCACAATCCCGTCAAAATTTTCCTGACCCTCTCCAAGGTGGTAAAAATAGTCGGCTTTTTCGGCATTAGTCGGAAAATCCGGCGACCAATTGGAGTCACGTAATTTCCAATCGCTAACATTTAGCGTTTCTTTCATCGGATAAGGAGTCGGGATGCCATTCGGTACGCGCCCGTCAAAATTAGACAAATCATGCGTTTGCAAATCAACAATGTGTCCATTTTTCATTTTTAAAATTCCAAAACTCCCGATATATCCCCCACCCGGGCGAAGTTCCATATTGTTTTGAAAGAGAATCATAAAAGTTTTCTCCTGATCATCTTGTTTTAAGATGTAATTGCCAAATTTGGCAATCGATTTATATTCCTCCTTATTACTAAGAAAAGGCACATAATCAATCGCACTATCAATTGTACCGGCTGGATTATTTTTAAATTGCAAGACGAACCAAAAACCAGCCAGAAAAATCACAGAGATTGACCAGAAGATGACCCAAAATTTAGTAGAACGAGGTTTGCTCATAATATTATATTTTACCTGATAATAATTTATTTAATCTTTCCTTCACTTCCTCGGCTGTCGCTTCGTGAGTAAGAGGAATCTTAGAAGGTGTTTCCACGGTCTTAACTATTTTAATCTCCTCCTTCATTTCCGGAAGGACTTTTTCATCTTCCGATTCTGGGAATATCTCTTCTTGCACAGCAAAGGGTAGCTCTTGAGCAATCGGCAAATTAGCCGGCGCACTAGCACTTTTTGAAAAAGATACAACGGACCTTTCTGGCGCAGTAGGCTCTTCTCTTGGAAGTAAACTTTCTTGATGGATAATCTCATCCGCCGCTTTTTCCTCTTCGGAAACGACCAACTCTCTAGGAGCAGTTCCTCTTTGAAAAAGAGGTGAGGCCGATTTTTTATACCGGGCAAAAATATCCGCAATTGGAAATTCCAAAGGCTTTTCTTGAGTAGGGAAAAAATCAAAAGCGAAAAATATAGCCAAAATTGCCAGAAATGAAATTCCCAAACCAATTAAGAATAGATTAAAATTGAACAAGCCTTCGCTGTCATAACTGGTAATAACCGGATCGACGATACGTAAATCCAGGTCAGTCTTAATATCATAATAAAGGCCGACTGTGCCAATTAAGGTTTCCGTGGCTTGTTTATTCAATTCCTCCGCTTGATAACTGGTCTTATCGGTTGTGATGATTTTTAAAATTCCACTGCCGGCAGTTCTTTCCACGTGCAGTTCAGAATTCCAAAATATTTTCTTTTTATAATCCGGCAATTCTGAAACCGTGGCATCGATAACATTTTCATTGGCATTCGTCACTTTCTCATAAAAAGAAAGCATGGTTGGAAGCTTACTTAAATTCTCCAAAATCTGATCGGAATTTTTAACAGCCACTACACTTTTGGGAATAACCAAAATATCCGTTTCGGATCTGTAAACTCGGCCGGTATTAAGCGTACCAATGAAAACAGAAAAAACAGCTAGAGCGAAAACTATCCAGAATGATTTGAGTTTAAATATTTTTTGCATGATTTTTCATCTTTAAAGCAGTTAATCCTTTTTGTGACAAAGTCTCTTCATATAATTTTTCAGTTTGATCAGCAATGGTGTCCCAGCTATATAGTGCGCGTGCTCTTTCTTTCCCCACTTCGCCCATTTCTTTGACTAAGACGGGATCATTAATAAGAGTCACCATCTTCTCTTCCAAATCAGAAACGTCCCCTGAGCGGAAAAACAATCCAGCTCCTTCACCCAAAGGCTCCTTATTCTCTTCGATGTCACTGGAAATAACTGCCCTGCCATGTCCCATCGCTTCTAAGAGTGACAAGGATAGTCCTTCAGCTTCCGAAGGATGGACAAAAAGGTAGGCACTTGAGAATAACTGATTAAGCGCTTCTCCGTCAAGCATCCCGGTAAAAATGATGTTTTCCCGTCCGCGTGACATATCTTTTAATTCTTTAACGTAATCATCCGTATAAGCTCCGTCTCCGACGATTACCAATTTTTTTCCACGTGTTAAATGTTTATCTTCCAATTTTTTAAAAGCTTCAATCATATAATGTACGCCTTTATGGCGAACCAAGCGGCCAACGTAAATAAGATGACTGCCTTTTTGCAAATTGAATTTTCCCAAATACTCAGAACTCAAACTTGGAGAAACCGCCACTCCATTCG
>JBBREE010000031.1:0-11162 GCA_038203255.1 Candidatus Moraniibacteriota bacterium
TAAAATTGGAAAAAAAGATTTGAAAGGAGCATTTAGAAATGTTGTGCTTAAAAGATATTTGGAATCCGTCCAGCTGGCGGGATAAAGAAGAAAAACTGTCAGGGTGGAAATCAAAATGACTATCGCATAGCCAAGTAATGATTTTTTGAAATATTTTTTGCCGTCCAGCCTTTCTTCGGTTAAAAGATACGCCGTCAGGATTAAGAGGATAAAAAATGGATATAAAATGGAAGCGACATATTTAGTGAGAAGAGCCAGTCCGAAAAATAGTCCGGAAAGCACCGCATATTTTTTTTCTAGTTTTTTCTGGAATAGCATAAAACTCAAAAGACTAAGCGGTACAAATAACCAGAGCAAAGAGTCTGGGTTAATAAATAGCGACATACCTAAAAGGACGGGCGACAAATAAATCATCGCCACCGAAAACAGCGCAATGGTTTCATTCAATAACTTCTTGAGGAGTAGATAGAAGATTGGTGCCATAAGCAAAGCGAAGAGGTAGATTGGTAAGCGAAAATCAAAGTTTATCTTTTTCATCTCGGCAACTTGAGTAGGAGTCTTAATTTTCTCTCCTTGGCGCATCTTGTCGTAGTCCTTGGGATTAGCGCCGTGCAAAAGTCCAAGACCACTCAAGAGCGCGACTGTGATGCCGGGTTTGTCATTGATATCTGTTTTTTTCCAATTATGAGAAGCGACAGCTTGCCAAAAGGCGGGCGTTCGGTCATAAGTCCAGAGATGTTCATCCACCGCCGAATAATTGACCAAGCGGGGTAGACCGAAAGACAAATTAACTGCTATAATGAGAAGGATTAAAAGAAGCGGAGATAAATTAGTTTTTTCGACCTTCATTTTGATTTTGAATTATAATTTAGCTTATTGAATTGTAACATAATTTTATTGCTTCTAACAACCTTAGTGTGTTGGATTGGCAATTTCTGACTTCATGCAAAACCCCATAGAAACAAAGATAAAAAAAATTCCTAAATACGTTTGGATTTTGACGGCTATTTTTCTATTAGGTTTATTTTTGCGCACCTGGCATTTTTCAGATTTTCTGGTTTTTAATCCAGATCAAGCGCGCGACGCTCTTTTGGTGGAAGATGTGCTTTCTGGAAAAGAATCGTTGCTTTTGCTTGGCCCGGAGGCGGGGAACACGCATTTTCAACTTGGACCCTGGTTTTACCATTTGGAAATTCTTTCCGCTAAAATTTTTGGCTCCGAACCTTGGAAATTAGCGCTTCCTGATTTGCTTTTTTCACTGCTCACCATTCCACTTTTTTACATTTTTTCAAAAAAATATTTTAGCGTAAAATTATCCTTAGTTACGACTTTTTTTGTCAGCACCTCATATTTTATGGTGCGTTACTCTCGTTTTGCTTTCAATCCTAATTCCATTCCGTTTTTTGTGCTACTTTTCCTTTTGGGTATTTTGTATATATTGGAGGATGATCGCAAAAAAAGTTTCCTAGGCTCAGTGATGGTTGGTCTTGCCATTGGTGTCGGGATGCAACTTCACATTCTGCTCTTCTTTATTATGCCCACTGTCACTGGCGTGGCTTTCTTAAAGCTTTTTTTTAAAAAACGCCCTCTATTTAATATTCTCGGAGTGATTACTATCATTATCGCCTGCATCTTAACAGTAAACATCGGTCAAATTATCTATTCTACTCAACATACCTCTAATATAACCAGATTTAAAAAGGCGATTTTCCAGAGTTCCGATGGCAATGATTTTACCAAAAACTTACCCATGGACATTCTTGGGCAAGCGCAAGCCAATTTGAATATAATCTCTGCTTTAGGAAACGATGAGTATATTGATTTATATTCCAAGATAAAAAAAATTCAAAGATATCATGATCGTGGATTGCCGTATAGTCCAAAAAATAATCTGACACTCTTTTTAGCTGTCTTAGCAATGGTATATTCTTTAGGCGGATATTTTCTCTTAGGATATTTCTGGCGCAAGGAAACTGATGAAGATCGCAAAAATTTCTTGGCGCTGATTGGAATTTATGGCGTGGTTTCGCTTGTGGCGATGTTTCCTATAATTAGCCAAGCGTCTCTTCGTTATTATATAGTTTCCTTTTTCTTGCCTTTTATTTTTCTGGGCATATGGTTGGAATATCTGGGAAAGCTAAAATACTACAAAATAAAAAAGGTTATAATTTTTGTTATTGTGGCCGGTTTGATTTTTTCTCAGTTTCAAAAATTAAATGTGGTCCGCGCTGATTTTCAAAATCACAAGGCTAGCGATGACAGTTATGCTATCTGGGGAGAAGTAGAAATGATGACGAACTACATTTCGCAAAACTCTGACCACACCAGAGATGTTTATATCGCCGGAAAAAAAGATTATTTTTCGCGCTTTTATAAACCTCTTCTATATGCAGCTGGAAAAGTCGGGATAAACATTCAGCGTGGAGACAGCGCCGATAAGATTCCAAGTGACGCCCAAGCTTTTTATGTCCAAGACTCAACTTCCTCCAAAAAAATGGACGCCAAGACTTTTGCCGGCAGGGCGGTGGAGAATTATGAAAACTTTGGGAAAGTTAGCGTAATCAAATTGAAAAATAAATTATGAAAAATTACCTTTTGAAAATTACGCGCTTTGGCTGGATTTTAATCATCATTATTGTAGTTGGATTTTCCCTGCGTGCCTACCAGCACTATAATTTTCTACGCTTCAATCCGGATCAAGCACGTGACGCGTCCCTGGTGCGCGACGTGGTAAGTGGAGAAAAAGCCTGGCCACTTCTGGGACCACAAGCTGGCGGAACGAATTTTCGTTTGGGTGGGGCATTTTATCAAATTGAAATTTTAAGCGCTCAGATTTTTGGCGAGAGCCCGGACCGTTTGGCCTTTCCTGATCTTTTCTTTTCAATTCTTTCTATCCCGCTTCTATATTTTTTCTTGCGCAAATTTTTCGATGAAAAAATTTCTTTGGCATCTTGCGCACTTTTGGCTGTTTCTTTTTATGCGGTGAAATATGCGCGTTTTGCCTGGAACCCGAACTCGACGCCTTTTTACGTTTTGCTGTTTCTATATTCTTTAAATGAAATAGCAACTCCCTCTAATAAAAAGAAATGGCTTTGGGCACTTCTGGCTGGAGTATCGGCTGGAATTGGCGTGCAACTTCACTCACTTCTTCTTTTTAGTTTTCCGGTTGTTTTTCTAGCGTATTTTACTTATCTTTTTTTTAAGAAAAATCCAGCCTGGAAATGGGCACCTGCAATTCTTCTTATTGGGCTTTTCTTAAATACTCCTCAGATTATAAGCGAAGTGCAAACCGGTGGGAAAAACACGCAAGCTTTTTTTCAAGGGATGAATAATAAATCCGCTCGTGGCGGAAATTTAGCCCAAAAATTTATCCTAAATACTACTTGCCACATTCAAGCCAATAGTTTTATGCTTCTTCCAATTGGCAATGACAGCCAGTGCGATTTCGCAGATGCATCTGCTAACTTTCAAAAAAATGAAAAGAAGGCGGGTGGAAAAATATCCAATCTGATTCTGGTTGGGGATATTCTTTTTGCTTTGGTTTTTTCTTTAGGCGGATACTGGCTTTTCTTCAAGAACTTCCAAAAAGAAAAAGATGAAAATCGCAAAAGATTTTTAGGTTTGATTCTGCTTTATGTCGGTACACTTTTTGTTTTTCTTATTCCATTGGCTGACGAAATTTCTTTCCGTTTCTTTTTGGTTTTGGAGTTTATGCCATTTCTTCTCTTCGGATTTTGGCTGAAATTTCTAAATGAATATTTCGCGTCCCGTAGAGACGCGATTAATCGCGTCTCTACCACAGTTGCGGCCTCTGTCGCAATTGCCATAATAGCTGTTAATGTTTTTTATCTAACGCGTAATTTTTCCTATTTGGCCGGGAATATCAAGGAAGGTTCTAATGGTTTTGAAGAAATTACCTTGGGAGAGGTGCGCTATATGGCTGATTTTATTGTGTCGCGCAGTGACGGAGTTAAAAAAATCTATTTACGAGGCAAAGCCAGTGAGTTGTTTGAAATTACCAAGCCCATCAAATATTTTACAGACCCATCAGGCTTGAAAGTGAATAATTTCAAAAAAGGACAAGTGCTTATGCCGGGAGAAAAAGTGTTCTTGATTGATGTCGTGAAAAATCCGGCCGGAAAGAATTCTTCGCCGGAAGGCGCAGTTGATACAGGAAGTTTTAATAGGATAATGATTTATGAAATGGGGGAATAGAAAAGGTTGTCATTATGACAAGTGGGTAGATAATTACGCCTTTTTTCGTCTGAATATCTTAAAGAAGATTTCTGAATCTTCTTTTTTAATTTCTTTGAAAATCCAAAGTAAGAAAAGATAAAAAACAAAAAGGATAGCTGAATAAATAATAAAAGCTAAGCCTTCGCGTGGGAAAAGAAAAGCGGTGGTGATCATAAAGAGGGAGGCGGTGAGAATTTTGAAAAAACTTTTAAGAGAGAAGAGATACCCAAATTCGCGATAGGTGTAGCTGAGACTAATCATCATCACCACCAGCGCCATGAATGTTGTGCCACCAGCTGCTCCCATTAGGCCATATGATTTGATTAGAAAATAGGTGAGGATGGTGTTGAGAAAAAGTCCGACAAGCGCCACTATCATCGGAATTTTAACTTTCCCGGCACCGTTTAAAATGAAAGTAAGAATGTAAAAAACAGTCAGAAATCCTTCGGCGATAACATAGAGTGACATTACTGGTGCGGCGGAAGAAAATGCCGAGGAATAGAAAATGTGAATAAGTGGCAAGGAAAAATAGGACATCAAAAGACAAATTGGCAAAAGAAACATTGTGAGAAATCTCAAAGATGACTCGATGATTTTTTTTGTTTCTTGTTCATTATTCGACGAGGTTGATTTGGAGATGGAAGGCAAAAGTACGATTGTGAGAGCATAAAAAAGATTATATGGGATGCTTCCGACTGTATAGGCGGCGTTATAGATTCCAGTCTCTACGTCGGAGTGAATAATACCTTTAACTAAGTAGAGGTCAATGGTGTTTAGAAATTGATAGGCGATGAGAAAGATGGTAACCGGCCAAGCAAAAGTGGCTAGTTTTTTCCAATCGAATGTTCCCACCGCTTTTAATTTTTTGAAAGGATCAAGGGCATAGGCTTCAAAAAAGATTGCGAGTGGGGCGATGATATAGCCCAAAATCGCCCCCTCTAGGGCGTAACCATAGGATTTGAGAAGAAGGGCTAGTCCAATGATGAAAACGAGCCTCCAGAGGCCTCTAGAGGCCTTAAGAAGGGCCTGGATCTTAAAACGGTGAATGCCTGTATAATAGTAGAAATAGAAAGAAGCTAGAGCAAAAGCCGGAATGACCAGAGTGGAAAGACGAAAAAGGCTGGTAAGACTTGGATCGCCCAAAGCTCTCGCAATGAGCGGAGAAGCTAGAAAGAAAAGAATTGTGACAGCACCGACAATGACGAATTGAATGCGCGCCGTTTGTTTTTTAATGACCGGGATGAGACCTGGTTGGGTCTCAAAAATTTCACTCAAATATTTACTCATCGCCGTGGGCACGCTTTGTCCAATGAGAACAATGGTCATAGTGGTGAGAGTGATGATAATAGCAAACCTTCCATAATCCGCCGGACCCAAAACCCGCCCCATCACGGCATGAATAATGTAGCCGGAAAGATTATAAAGGATTTCCGAAAGGGTGACCCAGAGTGTGGATTTTAGGAGAAAGCTCATGATTTTTAGTTAACTAATTTTTTTATTTCTTCAAAAACAACATCTTTATCGCGATTACCATCAACCACCGTCCAATTCCAATGCGTCATCTTGGCATCATACAATTCTTTTTTCTTTTTCAAATATTCCAATCCTTGATCCGGGACGCGTTCACGACGCATAATGGTTTCCGGAGAGGTTTGGAGATAAATCGCCAGGTCGGGCCTTGGAATTTGTAGCGGTTTAGCCGTTACAGTCGCTGTAGAGGCTTGATTAATCAAGCCTCTATGATATTTTAGATACTCGATATTTATAATACTGTCATAAAAATACCGATCAGACAAAATATAATCAAAATTTTTGTTACTTAACGTGTTACTTAACAACTTGAATCTCCAAATATCAATTCGCAAAAAAACTTTTCGCAAAAAAATCTGAAGTGGTGTGGCACTTGTCACGCTTTTTTCTTGGCCATTAGATGACTTACATTTACCAGTTAATTTGCAAATTAAACAATATCTATTTCTAAAATCAATTATCTTTTTAGCTAAGCCGAATTCTATAGCGTGAAAATAAAAAACCTTGGAACCGCTTCGCTCCAATTCCTGCTTTAGCATTTCAATTTGCGTCGATTTTCCAGAGCCATCGAGACCGGAAATAGTTATAAGCTTCATATTTTGTAACATTAATACATAAGCACAGCCACCGGTTTCATCTTGGCGACGACATGTGCCACGCCATTAGCTTCGACGCCGGAAATCACGCGGTCAATGTTTTTGTAACGGGCGGAGTCTTGATTAATCACGATAGAAGACTGGGCATTGTAGAGCTTAACACCTTTCTCTTCCATTTTAGCGAAAAGCTCATCTTTATTCACAATGGTTTTTTCCGAAGTGTTTTTGCCTTTGCCGGTGCCGTGCGGTGCAGAGAAAAAACTCTCCTGATTGCGGTCAGTGCCAACACAAATGTAGGCGTCAGTGGCCATCGAAGAGGGGACGAAGGCCGGTTCGCCGGTTTTTCCATAAATTGGATGCGTGGTCATTTTACTTGGGCCGTAAGCTCTAGAAGTGTTACTACGATGAACAAAAACACTTTTTCCAAAATGATCTTCACGCATAATGGAAATGTGAGGCAAGTCGTAAATCAAATCCATTTCCGGGTCGCGTCCCAGCAATCCTTTAATCGTTTCTGAAATGTTATGCGTGATGACGGCGCGGTTAGCGGTGCCAAAGTTAGAAGCAGCAGCTCTAGCGTCCATATACATTTCGCCGTCTGGTCCATTTCCGTCAAATTTCAAAAGAGAATTGTCGCTTTTCATATGCTTTTTGATTTTTTCTTGCATCTTTTTATAGATTTCTTTCTTTCCGGAATTGAAAGTTAGTTTTCCAAGTGTCACCATCAAAGTTTGAGAAAAATGTTCACGCGCTTTAGCTGTGTGCGTGTACATAGTATATTGTCCCAAAATTCCACTTCCGGTGTGAATCATAAAAAGATACTGCCCTTTTTTCACTCCCAGTGCCGAAGCCATTTCCAAATCCATAATGTCGCCGACTTTCATCAGATCCAAAAAGTGATTGCCGGCGGCACCGATAATGCCTAAGCGGAATTTAGCAAAAAACAAATAGAGTTTCGGAATGACGTCAAAAATATCTTGGCGCGTCATTTCGCGCCCAAAAAAATTGCCACCGCCCTGGGTGTTTTCCAGTTCATTTTTAGTCTTGATGCCAAGATGTTTAATAATAGCCGAGGTACCTCGACGGCAGATATCCGTTACAACACTCATTGGCACAGTGGTTCCAAAAAACTTTTTCGTCGGCACAACGCTCACTAATTCTTGAAAAAGTTTATCAATTTCTTCGGGCGTGATATTTTCTTCAGTGAGACTTGTTTTGATGAGCCGCATTCCGCAATTGGGATCAGAATCGTTCACCTGTGGCAGAATATATTTTTCAGAGACAATTGTAGTTCCGGAAGCATTTTTTCTTCCCGGCTTGGAACAAACGTCCGGCATAGCCACGGTATGACGGAAAAGAGTGTTCTTATTTGAAGCAATATCTTCCACCTGGGCAAAAGTTTCTTCCTCCGGCAATAAATCTTCGCTCATAAAAAAACGAGCCGGCACTAACATCTTTTCATTTTGAAAATCAAATTGATGGGGGGTAATTTCCTTTAAATTTTCTTTGGGATTAATCATGTTTTAATTTATAGTGTTTTATAAATCTCTTCGTATTGTTTCGCTACTTTTTCAATATCAAACCGCTCTTCCACGAATTTTCTGGCATTTTTACCAATAGTTCTTTTTTTTTCAGGATGATTATAAAGATCCAAAACCGCCTCGACAATTTCATTAACATCACCGCTCTTTATTATAACAGAATTGTCCTCATTGCCCAGCTCAGAGAAAATTGGAAGATCCGAAAGGATGATTGGCTTTTCGCATGCCATCGATTCCACAACTGCCAAGGGGATATCAAATTTACCATACATATTGCGTACGGGATAGAGACTGACGTCGCATAGGTTATAAATATCAGATACATCAAACCTCTCGTCAACCTCATCATGGAAAGAAACATTTTCTAAGAGGTTTTTTTCTTGTAGTTTTTTCATCACTTCTTTTTTCTTGGTAGCATCGCGCTCATTTTTGACACGCAGGGCCAGGGAAAGTTTAAGGTTGGGGATTTTTTGAGAAAGCAGAATAAAGCTCTCCAGAACATCATCCATCGCACCCAGGCGGACATATTCGGCTGTAAAATTAAGGATAAAATCTTGTTCGCCAAAACCACATTTCTTCATCAATTCCGAATTCTTCTTGCGCAGTTGATATTTTTCCATATCAATCCCAGGACTTACTCTTTTTACATTCTGAAATCCCAAAGCATTCAATTTATTTTTAGCATATTCGGAATAGGTGACAATGAGATCGCCAAACATCATCTTTTTGATTTCTTCATCAGAAAATAAATCTTCTCGCAAAGTGGCGACTGTTTGGATGGATTTGGTTTTTTTAGATTTTAATAAATGCTTAATAAAAAAAGAGTTTAGCTTAGTTGGAGTAAAAAAATAATGAATAACATCGAACTGATTTTTCACAATAAATTGAAAAAACAACGATCGTATCTTTTGTGAAAAAGTAAAATCATTTTGCGAAGCGGTATAAACCTCATCTTGAACAATCGAATCAGGCAACTCCGGCAATTTCCCACGCGTCATTAAGTGAAGCTCAAAGTCTTTTGAGTCGCCAATGGTTTTGGCTAAATAATAGGCAAAATTTTTAGAGGCTTCGTCCCACGGCGGAGCGATAGGGCGGGTAACTAGGAGGATTTTTTTCATAATATTTACAAATTTTTATAAATCTCTCTTTTTTCACTTCCAGTTGTCACATCAACCACAAACTTTCCATTTTCAAAATTTCCTTCCGGTGCCACATTTTGACTGGCGCCTTTTTCAATCGTCGCGTCACCTTCTTGGAGTTTCTGATTGTTTTTTAAAATTTCCCAATGAAAAGAAGACTGGTCAGAATGATTTTCAATCGTAAGATCTAAATCTTTTCCGGTTGGCTGGGTGAAATTCAAAACCCACCAATTCTTGCCGACATTCGGATCAACAAATTTATACGAAGTATAAGACAGCCAGGCGCTAGCGGAGACAAAAAGGATGATGAGGAAAATTATTATTTTTTTCTGTTGCATATTCTTTTTCTAAGAATTATTTTTTGCTATATATCGCCACATCTCCTGAATTATAAATTTCATCAAAATTTTTCAGTTTCACAAATTGCGATGAGTCATATTTTGGATTGACTATCAGATACGCCGTGCCGGTTGAGGCGAAACAATCTTTGGCGTCGGAACTGTCCGGGCTGGAAATCATCTGTAAGGTGCACATCTCTCGGGGTTTAGTCGGATCGTCATAACGCTTGAAATAACTACGGGACAATGGATAAGTGTAACCGCGCATAAAAAACAATTTCATCCAGGTGTCGCCACTGAGATAATTGTGATCTTTTAAAATGATTTCATTTTCAGCGGTATTTTTCTTGAGATATACGGAAGCGTCAAATGTTTGCAAAGTAGGGGTAAAATCCGGAGATTTCTTGAAGGCTTCAGCACTATCTTTTAAACCATTGGCGAAAACAAAAATAAGAATGAGAAGAAAAGAGGTTTTTAGGAATTTAAGCGGAATGAGTTTTTGCGAATTTTCTCCCTTTTTATTTTTCCCAAAATTCGGACTAAAGATTGAAAATAATCCATAAGCACTAAGGATGGCTAGGGGATAGCTAGTATAGTTTCCGATGCGGTCACTTGGAAGATTAATGAAAAGAAATTGCGGAGCGCACGACATCAAAAAAAGCATCGCGGTCCAGGAGGCCACAATGGCAAAACCAAAGTTTTTTCTGCGATAATAAAAAACCAAAAGCAAAAGACCGATAAATCCGAGAGCCATTCGGGCTTCACCTACGCTATCTTTCAAATTGGTGAGGGTTAGCCCCTCGCGAGAAGCTTTCGATGGCGCTCCTACGGCTGTGCCAACCGCGCTGGTTTTGACGTAATTAGGCGTGAAGATAAAAAAGAAAAAAATAAGACCGGTAAAAAAAGTGGCCATTACTGGGACGGAAAAGACTATTTTTAAAGTCCTTCTCAAAAGCGGTTTTATTTCTCTAAAATTAACAGCTAAAAAAAGCGGGATGAGTAAAGTTAAAACAAAAAGAAAGACGAAGGCGGTCAAGTGATGAGTGTAAAAAAGGCCGAAGGTGGCGAAGATGGCGAGGGATAAGAAACACTTACTCTTAGGGAGTTCAACTCCCAAAAGGGGAGTTGAACTCCCCTTGATAGCTTTTTCATTTTGCCAAAACTCCATTGCCCGGTAATAAAAATACAAAGCCAAGGGCAAAAGAAAATTGCCCATAATATTTCCCATCACACCACCACTGACAAATTTAACTTGCGGAGAGGAGACGGCAAAAAGCACGCCCAAAAAAAGCAAAGTGAAAATGGCAATGTTTTTATTCCTAAAAATACGCAGTGTCAAAAGAAAAACCGTGAGGATTCCAAGAATGTTAATAAGAAAAAGAAAAATCACCGGAAAAGCGCTAAAAAAACTGGCCCCACTTATCATCGCCATTTCTCCTAGAGCAATATGTTCTCCGATGATGAAATCCGGCATTCCATCATAGGTAGGAAGTTTCCCGCTTTCAACAAAAGTCTTGATCCAATAAGTATGATGACCCATATCTGTGGCGGTGGGAGCAACTGTGCCGGAAAGATAGGCGGTTTTTATAAAGATGGTGAAAAATAATAATAACAAAATCAAAATGAATTGGTTTTTAGAAAAAGAAAAAATACTATCGTCATTTACTTTTATCTCAGTATTTAATTCAGTATTTAATTCAGTATTTAAATACCGAATTCTTCTATATCGATAAATCCCATAACAAACCCCACAAAAAATAAAACATCCGGCAATAGACGATG
>JBBREE010000032.1:0-10795 GCA_038203255.1 Candidatus Moraniibacteriota bacterium
AACTAGATTCCGCGGAGATGTAGATGGTTCTTCAAACGTTACCACCTCCGACGCCCTTCTTACTCTAAGGAATTCTCTAGGACTTTCGATGTCTGGCACAGCTTGGCAAGTCTCCGCGACCACCGGCGATGCTAATTGCGACGGCCTTTCTAATTCCGCCGATGCACTTTTGATTTTGAGATATTCTTTGGGATTGGGTATGGGGGAGACGAGTTGGTGTGAGGGGTAGGGCAATAAAATAATAAAATAGAGAAATATAATAAAGAGAGGTAACGTACCGCGGTACGTTACGCCCGGTCTTGTTTTTGACAGCTTGTTTTTGATATTTGACCCATTTTTCTAAAAAAGGTATAATAACAGCAAATGAAAATATTAAATAATGAACACAAATATGGAATCAGAAAAACAACCACAACCTTTTAACGTCAATGTCCGACAAGCTGAAGCAGGTCCTTCCACTATGCGCCAGGAAAGTAGTCCGCGTCGACGTAGTTTTTATGAAGCACATCAGGCCGATAAGGATTCTTCGGCACCAGCAGCGGAAACTAAAAAGAATGATGACCAAAAATTAATCATAAAAATTATCGATAAAATTATCGGGCTGACAATTTTTATGCTCTTTTTCGGTTTTCCTATTTTTTTCACAGGTTTGGCTCAACAAGGCGTAGTTTTTGAAAAACAAATCTATTTTTATTGCTGGCTTCTTTTGGGGATGGTTGCTTGGGTTTCCAAAAGTGTCATCGTTGGGGAAATGAATCTCCGTCGCACTCCACTGGATTGGCCGATTTTAGGACTTTGGCTTTCTTATATAGTGGCCACTATTTTTTCCGTTGACAGGTGGCACAGTTTTTGGGGAGCGTTTAGTGATCCCTCAATGGGATTAATGGCTGTTACTTCCTACATCATTGCCTATTATTTTCTGTTTAGTAATTTAAATTTAAAAAGGATTAAATTAGTGATGACTGCTGCCGTGACAAGTGGGGCTATTATAATGTTGTGGACTCTTTTGGCTATTTTGAATATTCAGTTTTTGCCGAGCGCTTTAGCTGCCTATGCCCCTTTGAGTCTAGTAGGCTCTATCACGGGGTTGGGAATGATTTTTTCCATTATGATCCCTATCATTACCACGGCTATTTTGCAAGTCGCTGATTCTACAGAGATCAATAAATTGGCAAAAAACACCTTGCAAGGAACAATGCTTTTCCTTCTGGCACTGGATATGTTTTTGATTTTAGCTATTTATAATTATATCCCGTGGGCCGGGCTTTTTGTTGGAGTGGCAGTTTTTCTGATTTTTATCTTGGCAAAAATGGTAAGACCCAAGAGTACTTGGGTGTGGCTTCCGATGGCAGTTTTTGTCCTGGTAATGATTCTTCGTATGATTGGAAGTGTGCCTGTGGCAAAAGTACAATTGCCTTTGGAGGTTAGTTTGAATTATCAAACTTCTTATGATATAGCGGTTAATAGTTTGAAACATAAGTTTCTGACCGGCTCTGGTCCAGCTACTTACGGTTATGATTTTTCACTGAACCGCCCACAAAGCTTTAATCTTAATGCTCTTTACAGTCTGCGTTTTTCCCAGGGTACCGGAGTGTTATTTGAAAGTGTTGCAACTCTTGGGATTTTGGGTTCAATTTTTCTTCTAATTCTCATTTTGACCTATATTGGTTCGCAGTTTTACCTAATGTATAAAGGCAAGGAGAAAAATAAATTATATTCTTTGGGACTTTTAAGCGCTTCAGCCATATTCTTAGTGGATGCCCTAAGTGTTCGCATGGACGGTGGAATGCTTATTTTGGGTCTGCTTTTTTCCGCTTTAGCTTTAGCCGTCTCGCTAGAAGAATCAGGTAGTACGGATAATAATCTTAGTCTTTCCTTAAAAGCTTCTCCAAAATTTGCTTTAGCCTTAGCTTTCATTTTTATGGTAGTAAGTGCTGGTGTGGCTTTCCTTTTCGTCTACTTGGGTAAGGTGTATGCTTCTGATATCTATGCCAAGCGCGCCTCTGCCAATGTCAATACTAATCCTGACCAGGCTTTGAAGGATATGGGGAATTCAATCAGTCTTAACCCATTGGAATCAGCCTATTATGTTCAATTGGGGCAATATTATATGGCGCTTGCCAATCAAGAGGCGATGAAAAATCAAGATACGCGGGATGCTTCAAAGATTCAAGCTTATCTCAATAATTCCATAGCAGTGACAAATCAAGCGGCTACGATGTCACCTAATAATGTTGGTACGATAGAATCACTGGCGCTTATTTATGAAAATGCTGGACTATATGTGGCGAACTCCCTGACATTAGCAGAGGATAATTATAAAAAAGCTCAAGCACTCGAGCCACATAATCCTATTTATTATGTTAAATTAGGACAATTAAAAATTGCCGCAGCTGGCAGTGAAAAAAGTACTGATAAGAAAAAAGAGCTGGCTAATGAGGCGAAAGATCTATTTCAAAAATCAGTAGATGAAAAAACAAATTATGCTGACGGATATTACCAGCTGGCTTTGGCGCAAGAAGCACTTAATGATTTAGATAGTGCAATTGCAAGCGGAACTAAAGCGGCTTCTATCACGCCGAAAAATGTTAATTATCTGCTGTCTCTGGGACGGATGTATGAAGAGCGGGGTAAGAACGATGACTTGAAAACGGCTGAACAATATTATCAATTAGTCATAAACACAAATAAAGATGACATAAATGGCCATTTCTATCTGGGATTACTTTTTGAGAAAGAAAAAAATAAGGAAGGGGCAAAGACAGAATATAACAACGTTATTGACTTGCTTAGCAAAGCTGGAGGCAATGATGATACGATTGATAAATTAAGAAAAATGATACAAAATGTTACAAATGGTGTGACTAATTCAGCGGAGAATCTTGGGTTGACGCAACCCGTTCAGGCGGATAATCAGACAGCTCCGGCTACTCCTGAAGTCCTAACTACGCCTGCTGTAAATTCTGCAGCTCCCTTAGCTCCTGTTGATGCTAATTCTCCAGTAGAAAACACTCCTACTCCTTAGTTGGATAAATTTTATCCAGTCATAATATTAGGAAGAAGTTAATATTCTTTGTTATAAGATTTAATTGAGATAAGGCGCCCGAGAGGAAATCTGGCGGGCATATAAAGAAAGGAGGTGCGTAAATATGAATGGAGCGCAAAATTGGGGAGGAGCAATTGTTGGATCTTTGACCGAGCTGGGACAAAGAGCAATGAGCTTTCTTCCATCATTACTTGGGGCTATCATTGTTTTTTTAGCTGGTTGGATCATTGCTTCTACGATTGGAAAGTTAGTGCAGAAATTTCTGAAAGCTTTGCGCGTTGATATAGCTGTGGCTAAAATTGGCTGGAGTGGAAAATTTTCCGGGAGCGATATGAACCTGACTGTCTCTTCCCTTTTAGGAGGGCTGGTGGAATGGTTTTTGATTCTGGTATTTTTGATGGCAGCTGCTGATATTTTGGGACTCGGTGAAGTGACTACTTTTTTAAATAGTATTTTACTTTACATTCCAAATGTTATCGTAGCAGTCATCATTCTTGCGACAGTCTTTTTGTTTGGTAATTTCATTTACAATGTTGTTAAGGGTTCAACTCGTGCAGCTGGCATAATGTCGGCCACACTTTTGGCTAAAATTTCCAAATGGGCAATAATTATTTTTGGAATTTTTGCCGCCCTATTGCAATTGGGAGTAGCTTCTTCTTTGGTGAGTACAATTTTCATTGGAGTTGTTGCAATGCTTTCTTTGGCTGGCGGTTTAGCTTTTGGTTTAGGTGGACGAGATGAAGCTGCCCTCATCCTTCGGAAAATCAGAGAGGAAATTATGGAAAAAAACTAGAGTTTGAATGATTTATGATTTGGCGGGGATAGGGTTTAAAATCCTATTCTCGCTAAATTGTTTTTTCAGTTAATGGATGGCTATATTTAATCTATTATTTAAGGCATTTTATAGCAGTTTGAAAATGGGACAATTTAATGATTTAAAAGACTTGACATTATTTTTGAGCCTGCTATTATGGTAGAGCGTTAGAAATTTAAAAGATGATTCCTGAGAAATTGTTCCAATTGGGGGGATAATTCTAATGGAGTTTTGAATGATAAAATCAATCAAAAAATTAGCTAAAAAAAGCGGGTGAAACTTTGGAGTATTTAGATTTTCTTCAAAAACCCGCAATATATGCGGTTTTTAATTTGTGCGGAAATAGTCTTTGCAAAAAGTTTGTGAAAATCATTTTCCGCGTACTGCGAACCTTAACAATTAAATAGCTTCGTCAGACAATTTTATTGCAAGTAATTGTGATTTAGTTGCGTTTGACGCAAGCAAAGGTCTTAATCTAGGTATTTAATTCTTGCGCAAGAACGGAAAAGGAATTAGATGGCTATGATTAGTCACTTTGATATTTGTCAAGAAATATCAAAGTAAGTAGGTAAATTGCAAACAAACTGTAAGTTAGTGATTTTGGTGATTACTAACTGCTAACACAGCTTTGCCTTAAGAAGCCTTCGGGCGGTTATAAGGTGAGGCAAATTTTAAGAGCGGTAATACTAATGCATATGGTGAATGCCTTGACACCAAAAAGCGATGAAGGACGTAGCTAGCTGCGATAAGCTTCGGGGAGGTGCTGAGCAACCTTTGATCCGGAGATTTCCGAATGGGGTAACCCCCTCTGTTTTTACAGAGGATCATAAACTGAATACATAGGTTTATGACGCGTACCCGGCGAACTGAAACATCTTAGTAGCCGGAGGAAAATAAATCAACTGAGATTCCCTGAGTAGTGGCGAGCGAAAGGGGAGAAGCCTAAACCGTGCGTAGCAATACGTGCGGGGTTGCGAGGTAATTCTACTCGTTTAATCGGGGTAGTAAACTGTTTGTTAATGGAATGTCTCTGGAAAGAGCAACCATAGAGAGTGAAAGTCTCGTACATGAAAACAAACAATAACTACGTAATTATTCTCAAGTAGGGCGGGACCGGAGAAATCCCGTCTGAATCTGGGGCCACTATTGCTCCAAGGCTAAATATTTTTGGTGATCGATAGCGAACGAGTACCGTGAGGGAAAGGTGAAAAGTATCCCGATGAGGGAGATGAAATAGTATCTGAAACCATATGCTAACGAAGAGTTGGAGCCGTCCTACGCTTATTGCTTCGCAAAAGCTTCGGAGCGGTGAATCTTGTTTATTTTGAATGAGGTTTGCCCGTCCGTAGCTTATTACGTAGTAATAAGCGTAGGAGGGTGACAGCGTGCTTTTTGTAGAACGATCCAGCGAGTTAGTTTTGTGTCGTTGGCTAAGCAACGCAGGTTGCGGAGCCATAGCGAAAGCGAGTCTGAAAGGGCGAAATATAATGGCACGAACTAGACCCGAAGCCAGGTGAGCTATTTATGAGCAGGGTGAATTTGCTGTAACAGGCAAAGGAGGCCCGAACCCACGCACCGTGCAACATGCGGGGATGACTTGTGAATAGAGGAGAAATTCCAATCGAACTTGGCGATAGCTGGTTCTTCCCGAAATAGCTTGAGGGCTAGCGTTAGGCAACTATGTCTCGGAGGTAGAGCTACTGAATGAGAATTCGCGGTTCGCCGTAGGATTCTCAACCAAACTCCGAATTCCGAGACAATTATCCTAGCAGTCAGAAATCCGGGGCTAAGCTCGGATCTCAAAAGGGAAAAAGCCCATGACCGCCATCTAAGGTCCCAAAATCTATGTTAAGTGGGAAAGGAAGTGAAGTTTCTTATACATCTAGGAGGTTGGCTCAGAAGCAGCCATCCTTTAAAGAGTGCGTAACAGCTCACTAGTCTAGAAACTTTGCGCCGAAAATTCAACGGGGCTCAAACATAGTACCGAAGATGCGGATTTGATTTGTATTTATACATTTCAAGTGGTAGGGAAGCGTTCCATATGCGCTGAAGGGAAAGGCGTGAGCCGTCCTGGAGTGTATGGAAGTGAGAATGCTGGAATTAGTAACCGCAATTGGGGTGAGAACCCCCAACACCGAAAGTCTAAGGTTTCCTGGGCAATGGCGATCATCTCAGGGTTAGTCGGTCCTAAGGCGAGGTCGAAAGGCGTAGTCGATGGACACATGGTTAATATTCCATGACTTCGGTATGATTCGATGGAGTGACGCATTTTAGTAGTTCTTGCCGATTATTGGATTTCGGTAGGGATATTAAGGAGGTGAGACAGGCAAATCCGTTTCACAATACTCCAAGATATTTCTGGAACTCAGGCGTAAGCCTGAGGAACAAGAATGAGCAGGGTGCCAAGAAAAACTTCTAAGGTTAGTCATATCGAAACCGTACTAAAACCGACACAGGTAGACTGGGCGAGTAGCCTAAGGTGAACGAGTGAACCTTCGTTAAGGAACTCGGCAAAAAAGCGTCCGTAACTTAGGGATATGGACTGCCTTATACCAGCTTGCTGGTGTGAGGCCGCAGCGAAAGATACCAAGCGACTGTTTACCAAAAACACAGGTCTCTGCAAACCCGTAAGGGGAAGTATAGGGGCTGACACCTGACCAGTGCCGGAACGTTAACGGGAGCGGTGCAAGCCAATCCCCGAAGCGCCGGTGAACGTCAGCGATAACTATAATCGTTCTAAGGTAGCGAAATTCCTTGGCAGGTAAATTCTGTCCTGCATGAAAGGTGTAACGACTTGGTAACTGTCTTAACGAAGAGCTCGGTGAAATTGCAATGACGGTAAAGATGCCGTCGACCTGCAGCAAGACGAAAAGACCCCGTGGAGCTTTACTACAACTTGGTATTGAATTTGAGATTGTATTGCCTAGGATAGGTGGGAGACTTTGAAGCTTTGACTTTGGTCAAAGTGGAGTCAACCTTGTAATACCACCCTGTGTGATTTTAAATTCTAACCCTGGACTGTTATGAGTTAACAAAAACTTATAATTTCTGAAACCGTTAAATGCGGATAAAAAGGATTAAGATAGAAGGTTGTAATTATCGTATTTACGGTTCACAAATTAACTAGTGTTTTGGTTATTCATACCAGTCCGGGGACAGTGCCTGGCGGGTAGTTTGACTGGGGCGGTCTCCTCCTAAATGGCAACGGAGGAGTTTACAAAGGTCGGCTAGGTCCGGATGGAAATCGGATCGATAGTGCAAACGCATAAGCCGGCTTTACTGCGAGACACATAAGTCGATCAGTCACGAAAGTGGAAGTTAGTGAACCGACTGTCGCATATAGGTGCGCAGAAGATCATCAGATAAAAGTTACCCCGGGGATAACAGGCTGATCCCTCCCAAGAGTTCACATCGACGGAGGGGTTTGGCACCTCGATGTCGGCTCATCGCATCCTGGGGCTGGAGAAGGTCCCAAGGGTTTGGCTGTTCGCCAATTAAAGCGGTACGCGAGCTGGGTTCAAACCGTCGTGAGACAGGTTGGTCTCCTATCTGCTGTAGGCGTTATTGCTTGAGAGGACTCTTTCCTAGTACGAGAGGACCGGAAAGAACGAACCTCTGGTGTACCAGCTGTCCTGCCAAGGGCATTGCTGGGTAGCTACGTTCGGACGGGATAACCGCTGAAAGCATATAAGCGGGAAGCCCACCTCAAGATTAGGCAATTCTTAGTGCTTGCACTAAGATGATTTCCTGGAAGATGACCAGGTTGATAGGTCCTAGGTCTAAGTGGAGTGATCCATTAAGCCAAGGGATACTAATAAATTAAACATTATCTCTCTTAAAAATTTCGCAATGAAAAACTTGAAACTTGTAGAAAATAATTGTATAATGCAATTATGGATGACATGTTTTGGGTTTTGAGTTGCGAGAGTTAGCAGTTAGTAGTTTCTAAGAAGAAAGTAAAATAATTTGAAAATTTTTACTATGAAGAAATTTAAAAACAGTTTTAAGTTTATCCTAACCATTTTTACCTTGACAACTCTGACATTAGTTTTTTTCCTATTTTTTTCCCCAATGATCAAAACGTTCTAATTATGGACGCTTTGAATGTATAGTTCCCAGTGTTTCTAGCGACGAGGAAACACCTGATCCCATTCCGAACTCAGCAGTTAAGCTTGTCAGCCCCGATGGTAGCTCTTTATTGAGCAAGAGTAGGACAATGCTGGGAACTATGCATTCAAACTTTGAATCAGCCTGAAAAAAAGCGACTCCGTTAATCGAAGTCGCTTTTTTGTTTTTGGGAGATGTGCTAAAATAGACTTGTAGATTTTATAAAAATTAAGTGATAAATTTGTGGAAAAAACAGACTTCAAAAGGATGATTATAATTACGATTTATGCCTCCATTCTCATTTTGATAATTGGGGGAATCTATTCTAAATTTCGTCATGTGCCTACTTGTACCGATGGGATGAAAAATCAAAATGAAGAAGGGGTTGATTGTGGAGGCGTATGCCAAAACGATTGTGGAATTGTGGCTCAAAAACTAACAGTGGGTAAGATGGGTGTGGTTCCTTCCGGTATTTCGGGTAAATATGATTTTTATGTGCAAATCACCAACCCCAACGCTACGTTTGGGGATAAAAATTTCTACTACACTCTTAATTTAAAAGACGCTAGTGGAAATGTGATGGTTGCGAGAAAAGGTTCTAATTTTATTTTACCAGGGGAGCGTAAGTATGTCATCGAAAATAATATTGAGAGTTCTTCGGCTCCGAGCAGTATTGATTTTGTTATTGAAAGCTCCGATTGGGTTGAGTTTAATAGCTATTATGAAAAGCCTAATTTGCAGATTGTTAATAAAAACTATAATGAAATTTCTGGCGGTTCCGGATTCTCAGAAGCTTCAGGGCTCCTTAAAAACACCACTTCTTTTGATTTTAGCCTTATTAAAGTAGAGGTACTGCTTGAAGATAGTGCAGGGAATATCTTAGCTATTAATTCTACTCAAATGAATACTGTTTCTTCTGGCGAACAGAGAGATTTTAAGGTCTCTTGGCCAAGCAGTTTCCCTGGTACAGTAGGAGACATGGAAACGCAAGCAGAGGTGAATGTTTTTAATCCTGAGACTTTCATGAAACGCTCTTATCAGACGGAAAAATTTCAACAATACTAAAAGTCGATGCAAAGCAATTTTTTTAAACTGGATTGGATTCTAATTACCGCCATCCTCCTTTTGATGACGATTGGTCTTTTGGTGCTTTACAGTATTTCCTTTACTGGGGCTGTTTTTAATGGAGGAAATTTTCAAAAGCAAATCATCGCTATTTCTCTTGGAATTGTTATTATGTTCATCTTGGCTTTTTCTGATTATCGTAAGCTGAATTCAAATAGCACGAAGTTATATTTTTTAATGCTTCTGATGCTTGCGAGTGTCCTTTTTCTAGGTAAGACGGTTAAAGGTCACACTGGCTGGTTGGGATTTTCGACTTTTAGTATTCAGCCTGTGGAAATTGCCAAGCTCATTATTATCATTTTTTTGGCAAGTTTTTTAAGTAAGAAAAAGACGCAATTGAGTATCGTCGTGCGTATCATCGCCTCTGTAGTTTTAATTTTTTTCCCGGTCTTTCTCATTTTAAAGCAACCTGACTTGGGTTCAACTGCGATCATTTTGGCTTGCTGGGTATCTCTCTTGGCTACTTCTGGAATTAATAAAAAAAACTTGATGGTTTTATTTTTAATTGGTACTTTACTTATTTCTCCCAGCTGGTTTTTCATGAAAAATTACCAAAAAAATAGAATCATTAATTTCATTGATCCCTATCGCGATCCGAGTGGGAGTGGGTATAATGTTATTCAGTCAACTATCGCAGTGGGGAGTGGTCAGATTTTAGGGAAAGGTCTTGGACATGGCTCACAATCACAATTGAATTTTTTGCCGGAAAAGCATACTGATTTTATATTCTCTGTTGTCGCAGAGGAGTTGGGTTTTTTTGGGGCATTTGCGGTCTTTACTTTGTTTGGTATAATTTTCTGGCGGATGAAAGAAACGGCTCGCTCCGCCAGGGATAATTTCGGTTATCTTCTAGTCACCGGGACGATGGCGATGCTTTTTTTTCAACTTCTGGTTAACGCGGGAATGAATATTGGGGTTATGCCTGTTGCGGGAGTGACCTTGCCTTTTTTGAGCTACGGAGGCAGTTCAATGGTGGTGACGATGGCGGCTATTGGAATCGTCCAGAGTGTCTATTTAAGAAGATTAAAAATTGATAGGGTGGAAAATTTAAGCGACTTATAAGCGAGGGATATCATTAGTCCAATTTTTCCCTTCAAATTCAAAATAGAGTAGTGGAAAAACAACTAAGGTTAAAAGAGTGGAAACGGAGAGTCCAAAAATAATTGACCAAGCTAAACCCTCCCAAACTGGATCACTAACAATAACTAACGAGCCTAGAATAGCCGTCAAGGAAGTAAGTATGATGGGCAAGAGTCTAGTCCGTCCTGATTCAACCAAAGCTTCGATCAATGGTTTTCCAGCGGATCGCATTTCATAGAGGTATGCTAAATAGATAATAGCATTTTTCACCACAATGCCAGAAAGGGCAATCACTCCAATCATAGAAGTAGCGTTAAAGAAGGTTCCCTTTAGGGGATACAAAAGGGCGAAACCAATAAGGACTCCAATGAAGGCCAGGGGAATGGTCATCATAATAAGTAATGGTACAAGAAGCGAGCGGAGCTGGATAACTAGAACAAAATAAATTAAAAAGAGAGCTAGTGCCATGGCAATTCCCAGATCCCGGAAAACTTCCAGGGTGAGTTTCCATTCTCCTTCGAGGTTAATACTGATAGTATTTTTTCCTGTGCCGTAGGAAAAACCTAGGGGAGACCAAGTGGTAAGGTTAGCCCCGGAGTCAGGCAATTGATAATGAAAAAGTT
>JBBREE010000033.1:0-10065 GCA_038203255.1 Candidatus Moraniibacteriota bacterium
CGAGATGTTCTCTTGAGAGGACGACCCGACGGTATTCACATTCAAGAAAACACCAAAGTGTTCCAATCACGTGCGCCGAATCGCCCACTAAAGGATATGATTGGAACAAGTTTTAGCTTGTCCTCTTTGATGTATATTTGAATGTGGATACATGTACAGAATACAATCAAATTAGCAAAAAAGCAATAATACTAGTTTCATCATATTTTGTCCTATTTATGAGGCATTTTACTAATAAAATTATAATTGTTTGACAATTTTTGAGCGTAGAGTACTATAAAATTAAGCTTTGAAAATTTAATAACAGACCCCACTAATAACAACACTAATAAAAATACAAACAATTAGGGTCGCTCAATGTCTTTTTTGACATTGTTTTTTTCCTGATTGTTTGGGATAACTTATGGTGTTTTTTGTTATCAAAAAGAAGGAAAGGGCAATGGCTAAAAGCTATTGCCCTTTTTATGTTGAGTAATGAATCACTCAATGAACTACACAAAATAATATCAGATGATTTTGGGCGTGATTATAGCGCTGCAGAAATCAATCAAATCGCCAACAATTTGCTGGGGTTTTTTGAAGTTGTAATTTCTAACAAATAGCAAAATGAAAACAGAAAAACAAGCAGAGCGTTCCCCCATTAGACTCACTGATAAACAATGGCTTGAAGCATTCCTGCCAGAGTCCAAAAAAGTTGCCAAAATAGCACTATCTGAACAGCAGGAACGATACGATTTTTTGGCAGAAAAAATTAGGTTGATGTTATTAAGCGCCAAAAAGAGCTCACCCTAAGGATGTGTATTTTGTCGAGATTTGTGCTGAGATTTTTTTCCTCCCAGAATTATTTAAAATTGAAAACCACATTTACCGACTCAAAAGACAAATTTCAATTTCAAGCAGTAAAAAAAATAATAAATACACCAACTACATGGATTTTCAAGAAAAGATTTTACTGGCTCGTAACTACCCAATAGCAGAATTAGTAAGGGGCAGACTTGAGCTTAAGCAAGCAGGGAAAAATTCAAAATGTTTGTGCCCATTCCACTTAGAAAAACATCCATCTTGCGTAATTTTTGTTGATACCAACTCGTTCGTATGTTTTTCTTGTGGTGAAAAAGGAGATGTAATTAAATTAGCCATGCATATTTACGGTCTGTCATTTAAACAGATTATCGATATGCTTCAAAAATAATATGGACAGGTCAAAGAAAAAACTAGACGAAATAATGGAAAATGTGCCAATCGAAAATGAACGCTTTGCTTCATTAGAACCGTCAACAGCTGTCGAAATTGAAGGATGGCGAGAAATTGTAAAAGATAATTTTCCAGAATTAGTATTGCCAGCAGAAATTGGATTAAGTGTTATTGCACAGTTACTAATTGAAGATATTAAAAATCCTTTCTCACTCGTATATGTAGACGTTCCTTCTTCTGGGAAAACTATAACGATAAACTTTTTCTCAGGACTGAAAGAGCTTATGTATACTACCGATAATTTTACGCCTGCATCTTTCGTCTCACATTCAGCTAACACAAGCAAGAAAGACCTTGGAAAAAATGACATGCTTCCCCAAATTAGATACAAAACCTTAGTTATTAGGGATTTAGCTCCCATTTTTGCCAAAAATGATGAAGATGTGCAAGCAATGTTGGGAATTTTAATTAGGATTTTAGATGGCGAAGGATTAGAAACCAACAGCGGACTGTATGGCAAAAGGGGTTATACTGGGGATTATCTTTTCATGATGCTTTCAGCTTCTACGCCAATTCGTCCAAGGATTTGGAAAGTTATGGGCAATTTGGGTTCTCGTTTATTTTTCATAAATATCGAAGGGACAGAAAAAAGCGAAACTGAACTTGTTGACCAGTTAAGATATTCCTGCCGCGATAAAGAGTTCGTCTGTAGACAAGTCACGGAAGACCTCATTAAGACGTTATGGAATAAATATCCAACAGGCATTAACTGGGACAAGCAAAAAGACGACCAAAATCTTATGCGAATCATAGCTCGCCTTGCAAAGATACTGGCAAAACTTAGAAGCTCAATAAATGTATGGGAGGAAAATGTGGGTTCTAAAAAATATAATCACACTCAACCCATCACAGAAATGCCAAACAGGCTCAACCAACTAATTTACAACGTAACCAGAGGCCACGCTCTTGTTTGTGGCCGAGAAACACTCGCTGTCGAGGATTTGTGCATAGCACTAAGAGTCACATTGGACTCCGCACCACCCAATAGGTCAAAAATATTCAAGCATCTTATGCAAAATAATGGACATCTAAATACTACCCAGATTATGGATATATTAAAGTGCTCCAGACCAACAGCATTAAGAAGTATGGAAGAAATGGGAATTTTGGAAATAGTTGAAACTTATGGAAATATGGAGGATGAGACAATGCAATTCGTTGGAAGACCAGAGCAAACGATAACCTTGTGTGATAAATATAAATGGTTTGCAACCGAAGAATGCCTGAATTTATACCGTGATTCTGAAAAATTGAAAAATAAATCAGACCTAATTAATTAACCCCTTTTACCCCTGTGATATGTCATTGTTCAAATTTTAAACCGCAGTATATAATCTATCCTATAAAAATGACATATCATTAAAAACAACAAAAATATGAACGAACCAATCAAAAAATGTCTTAATTACTGCAGGGTTTCATCGAGAGAGCAAGAAGAGACAGGATATTCACTTCCTGCTCAAGAAAAGCTTTTAAAGGACTACTCCTTGCAAAAAGGATTCAAGATTCAAAAAGTTTTCTCAGTTTCAGAGTCTGCAAGTGGAAAAAAACAACGACAAGTATTTGGTGAAATGCTAGAAATGCTTAAAAAGGAACACGTAAAAATCATCATATGCGAAAAAGTTGACAGATTGACAAGAAATTTACGTGATGCCGTCTTAATAAATGAATGGATAAATGAAGACTCTGAAAGAGAAGTTCATTTTGCAAAAGAAAACTGGGTTTTAACAAGAGATTCAAAATCCAATGAAAGATTCATTTGGAATATTAGAGTTTCTGTTTCCCAATACTATACAGACAATCTTTCTGAAGAAGTTAAAAAAGGTCAAAAAGAAAAAATTGCTCAAGGTTGGCTTCCAACTAAGCCGCCCATGGGATATAAAACTATTGGAGAAAAAGGTCATAAAATACATGTAATAGATGAAAAAACAGCGCAAATAGTTAAGAAAGCATTTGATGTTTATTCAACTGGCGATTACTCTCTGCAAAAAGCTCTCAATGTCATGTACGAATTTGGGCTCAGAACTAGAGGTGGTCATAAAATGGCAAAAAGTCGCTTTGCTGCATTACTTTCAAACCCCTTCTATTATGGCAAAGTTAGGTGGAATAATGTTTTATATGAAGGCAGTCATGAAAGTATTCTCACCAAGGAAGTATTCGATTCTGTTCAGGATGTAATGATTCGTAAAGACACACCAAAATACAGTAAGCACTTTTATCTTTTTAAAGGAATAATAAAATGTGCAAACTGTGGAGGTTGCGTAACTTGGCAAAAACACAAGGGTTGGGTGTATGGCTATTGCAATGGATACAGAGGTTGTCCAAAAAAGTCAGCAGTTCGTGAAGATTTGATAGATAATGAAGTTTTGGATTTACTAGGAAAAATGCAACTTAAAAATTCAAGAATTTTTGGTTGGGCTGAAAAAGCAATACAAAGCAGTCACAAGGAGAAAAACGACCTTCGCCAATCTTCCACAGAAATCCTAAATCAAAGACTCAAACAAATTGATACCAGATTTGAGAAACTCTATGATGACAAGATTGATTCAAAAATAACAGAGCATTTTTACGATTCAAAGCTAAATCAATATAGTGTTGAAAAAGAACAACTATTGAGTTCTCTATCGAGAAACGCTTCAAATGAAGGCAGATACACGAAATTAAACGGTAATTTATTGAAACTTTCTCAAAGAGCTTACGACATCTATACCGAATCTTCTAAAGATATTAACAAGAAACGCCTTATACTTAAGTTCATATATAAGAATATTGGTCTAGGAAATGACAGGGAGCTCGTGACCGAATACACAGAAGCATTCAAATTATTAGTAGAAACAATAAATGATACCAATAGTTCAAATGTTAAGTTTTTTAAAGAATGTGCTAATGAAAAATTTGAACCATCTGATTTTGCTTTAACAGATACGAAAAACGACCCTTCTAAGGTCGTTTTTAACAGAATGCTCCGCGACTAGGATTCGAACCTAGGACCAATTGATTACACATTATCTCTTTGTTTCCAAAAAGGGTGGACTATATCATCTCCTCAAAAAGGAGTGAGGCGCTTCCCAGGATTAATTAAAATCCAAGTACTCTCTTGCGAGATAGTCTCTGAACCTTACCTAATAAATTAGGTCTTGGCTGCTGATTACCATATTTCCTGCTGAAGAAATTTAGGCTTCCAGCAATTCACCTCATTCTTCACTCCCAGATTTCTCTGGAAGGCTGCGTAAATCTTTTTCACCTTTCGATGCCAGCATTGGGTGTTTTCTTGTGTACCACAGTCAACTGCTCTACCGCTGAGCTATCGCGGAATATTTAGTTTTCAATGTCAGACATATAAATCTATTTTATATGCCCAATTTTAAAAACTTTTGTTTATTCTTCCGTCAGAAATCATTTTAGTCAGATAATCCTTGCGTTTTAATTTCTTTAGCCATGATTCTATTTTTCTAGCTTCTTCAATGGTTGTGTATTCTTGCGAAAAAGACAGTTTCAATTCACCAAATCTTTTTGTGGAATGAGTAAAGCCGTTTTTATGATGACGCAGTCTTGATTTTAAATCAATAGTGCTTCCAATATAATAACGTCCATCTCGTAAACTTTCTAATATGTATACATGTGCCATATGAGTGAGCCCCGACGATTCTGTCGGGACCCCGACCTAACGTCGGGGCTATCGCGGAATATTCAATTGTAAAATTGCCTTTTCAAGCAACAAAATCAGTTTAGCAAACTTTTTTTCACTTGGCAAGTGTAGCAAAAGCGCCCCTTTCGGAGCGCATAATTGCAAATTTCAAGTAAAACCTAATAATCTTTAAGCTTACTAATAGAAGAATGCTGTCTAATCTTGTCTAAAGCCTTGGCTTCAATTTGACGAATACGTTCGCGCGTCACTCCAAATTCTTTTCCAACCTCTTCAAGAGTATGTGTCACGCCATCTTCCAATCCAAAACGAATTTTAAGAATTTTCTGTTCGCGTGGAGTAAGATCATGCAAAACTTCACCGACATGATTCTTGAGGAGCTTTCTTGAGGCGACCTGATGAGGCATGACGGTTTCAGTATCCTCAATGAAGTCTCCAAGCACACTGTCGTCATCACTGTCCCCTACAGACGTTTCCAGCGAAACAGTTTCTTGAGAAATCTTTTGAATGTGACGAATTTTATCAACTTCCAAATTCATTTCAGCCGCAATTTCTTCTGGAAGTGGTTCGCGTCCAAGTTCCTGCACAAGTCTTCTGGTGATTTGCGTATATTTATTGATCGTTTCAACCATATGCACTGGAATTCGAATCGTTCGAGATTGATCAGCCAATGCTCTCGTGATCGCTTGGCGAATCCACCAAGTTGCATAGGTTGAAAATTTGAAACCTTTTCGATAATCAAATTTTTCCACTGCGCGAAAAAGTCCAATATTCCCCTCCTGAATCAAATCCAACAAAGAAAGATTATGTGAACGTCCAACATATTTTTTGGCAATACTCACCACCAAACGAAGATTTGCTTCAGTCAATTTCTGCTTTGCTGCCAAATCCCCTTTTTCGTTGGCCTTTGCAAGTTTTATTTCTTCCTCCGATTTCAAAAGTGGCACGCGTCCAATTTCACGAAGATACATTTGCACCAAATCTGATGAGCTATCTTCAAGACCATCCATCATATTGGAATCAGCATTCTTATCTTTCTTGCTCTTTTCGTATAGCTCTGCTTCCTTGTCTGAATCTATTTTCAAAATATCATCAGAAACAACAACCTTCACACCAGCGGTTTCAAGTTGTTCATAAAGATTTTCGAGTTCATCAAGTTCTTCTTCAACTTCAGGAATAAGATGAATGATTTCATCTTCAGTCACAAAACCGCGTTGTTTGCCACGCGCAATAAGTTCAGCAATAATCTGACTTTTAGTCTTAACTCCATCTTCAGCTTCAATCACTGTTACTTTCTTTTTAGAAATAACGACCTTCTTCTTAGGTTTTTCAACTTTTTTTGCAACTTGTTTTTTTGACTCAACTTTTAGAGCAACAACCTTTTTGATTGGTTGTTGTTTTTTTAAGGATTCTTTTTTAGAAGCTTTTACTGGTTGAACCTTTTTCACTGCTACTACTTTCTTGGGAGCAACCTTAACTTTCTTCTGAATTTTTGGAGTTTTTTTCTGCACGATTTTTTTTAATTTAATAACTTTAATAATCTTTTTAGACTTGATAATGTTTTTTTTCACCGCAACTTTAGACTTTTTTATAGTCTTTATTGTAGCTTTTTTGCTAGAAGTTTTTTTGGCAACAATTTTCGATGCAGTCTTTTTCTTGGCGACTTTATCTTTGATTGTTTTTGTTTTCGCGAGAAGAACTTTTTTTTGCGTTTTCTTCATACCCTGTAGTAGAAATTCAAATGGCTCACAGCCACTGCGAATTTGTTATATTGAAATAAAAAAAATTATATTTTTTGTTTTATCCGCATAACCAATATTCACATACAAACAACAAAAAACGGGCCTTGCCAGCTCTTTATCATTATTGCATTTCTTGAGAAAGCCTTGTGAACTCGCGCATTTGTTTGGCAAGGGTTTCTTTGTCCCCTTTTTGTTCAGCAATCTCGATTTGCTTGATAGTATCATGAAGTCTTTCTTTTTGCAATTCCCTGACATATTGAGCGATATAGTCAGCAACCAATTCGCGCAATTCATCATCTGAATATTCAACCACGCCTTCTTGAGTGAAAAGATATTTAGCACCAAAATGAAGCTTGCGAAGATGCTCCAAAGCTTGTTTATCTCCAATATCTAACAAAAATTTATCAAATGAAAAATTAGCTTTTGATCCATTTTGCAAAACAAACAAGATCAAGGAATCATTTTTAACCCAGTCACTCTCCAATTGATTCTCAAAAGTTTCCTGCCAAATTTTTGCGTTACTCAAAATAAGTCCTGCCAAAGAGTCGCGAATAATGTCACTACGTTTTTGAAATGAACTAGATTGCTCTGGAATAGCAATTCCGGCTGGCTCATATCTATCAATGTTTGATGCAACCTTTTTTAATACATCGCTAATTACTTTTTCTTCCACATCAACAACGTGAGCTATTTTTTTTATCCAATGTGCTTTTTCAATTTGACTTTCAATGTTGGCAACATGCGCCAAAACTTCTTTAGCAATATATTGTTTGCCATCAGCTGTTTTTTTGTCATATTTTTTAAGTGCCTCATTGAAAAAATATTCCATTGCCAAAACCGAATTTCGCACAGCGTTTAATAGTAGTTCCGGATCCTTGGCGACAACATCGGCCGCATCTTTTCCATCAGTCAAGGTCACGATTTTCACAGTAACACCTTTTTGAAAACAAAGATCGGCACTTTTTTGAGCAGCTTGTTGTCCAGCACTGTCCATATCAAAAAGCATTGCAATGTTTTCAGTGTAGCGTTTAAGCATGGTAATTTGATCGCCAGTGAGCGCTGTACCTGAAACTGCCACCACATTTTCAATGCCAGCTTGCGAAGATGCAATCACATCCATATTTCCTTCAACCAACAAAACGTAATTCTTTTTTTTGATTTCACTTTTGGCATGCGAAAGACCATAGAGTGCTTTTCCTTTGTGATATACAACAGTTTCTGGTGTGTTCACATATTTAGCTTGAGTCTCATCTCCACCCGGTGCCACTCGCGCGCTATATCCAATCACCAATCCCATAATATCCATAATCGGAAACATAATGCGATCACGAAATCTATCATAAGAACCTTGTCCATTTTCTTTCTTCACCAAAAGTCCTGTCTTTTCAATTTCATCCATTGAAAAACCACGCCCCATCAAAAATTTGATGATATTATCCCAACCAGCTGGCGCATATCCCAAGCGAAAATTTTGGATACTTTCATCCGTAAGGCTGCGGCCGCGCAAATATTCCATAATCTTTTCTTTACCAACACCTTTCCAAAGTTGTGTTTCATAAAACTTAGTGGCCAATTCCAGAGCTTCTGTGATTCTTTTTTTGTTGTCAGTCACTAATCCTCCTTTATATTCTTCCAGCTGAACACCTGCCTTTTCAGCCAAAATCTTGAGCACTTCACGAAACTCCATGCTTTCAATTTCCTGCACAAAAGAAAAAACATCTCCACCTTTGGCACAACCAAAACAATGAAAAATCTGTTTTTCCTCATTAACCATAAAAGATGGGCTTTTTTCATGATGAAAAGGACAGATGCCCTTCCAATGAGAACCCGCTTTCGTCAATCTGACATATTCTCCGACAATATCGACGATATTGAGCCGTGATTTTATTTCTTCGACGTTGTTATTCATATATGTACACTAAAGAACTTTACACAAAAAGGCAAGACTGTTCATTCTTATTATAAACAATAAGTATATTCGAGATAAAAAATCTATTTTTGCTTAATCAATGTTGCAACTGGGGCCTTACCCTCCATAAAATCTTCACCGGCAAGAACTTCCTTGCCTCCAAATACCATCTTAACAAGAACTAGTGTATTTCCTGAAAGATTGAAGACATAATAACTAGATGGATCATCCTGTCCAAAAAGCATGATACTATCCCCTTCTTGTTTCCATGATAAGTTTTCTTCAGCCGTGTTTAGTGTTGCATCTCCATTTTCCTTCAGTGTCAATTGCCAATCAACCGTATTAACTTTGTGATTACCTCCAGAAGTGTTTTGCATGACTCCCTCATAAACGCCGATTGTTTTTTTGTCGCCTTGAATAATCTCTATTTTTTTACTTTCTATATTTTCTGCTGAAACTTGCTCTGCTGTCTCTTTATCTTCTGAAATATTAAGAATTTCCTCTATGGCATCTTGAGTGTCCACTTCATTACTAACTCCATTATCTTTCATCCATTTATCAATTTCAGATGGGTCAAGCTGTGCAACATAAATTGGTTCTTTATACTTTGTAATATTGGAAAATTTATCATTAAGCTCAATTTTAACTTCTGGAATATTTATTCCAATAATTTTTCCATCTTGAATACCAGTATTAAGCTGTTCAGCAGTAAAATTAATAACATTCAATTTTTCAATTCCCTTAGATACATTTCCGGGAATATTTGCAACAGCTAAAATGCCAGCAAGTGGCTCAGTTACAGTTCGCGCATCGCCAATGATCGCAGAAACTTTATTATGATTGCCAAGTGCTATTTTTGCAGCATCATCCGTAACTTCCAAAACAAGATCTGCGCCGCTAACAATCAAAGAACCATTTGCCAGCACTGACCCTGAAGCAATTGCCGAAGTTCCTCCCGTCATTGCAATTGTTCCTACGAATCCAGCGACCTTGCAACCATCTTTGATCAGAGTTGCACTAGTTTCTAAATTTTGAAGCGTATTGCCAGCTTCGTTCCAAGCGTCAGCTGTAACTTGATTTTGATCTTGTTGCAATATTTTAAAAGCCAATTTGGAATCCACTCCTAAGTGTTTCGCTAGTGTGGCAATTTTCCTGCCAGCTGGTGCATTGTCAAAAACATTTGATATTTCATTTTTGTCATATGCCAATGCCTTCGGGATAAAATTAAAACTAATTTCTTTTTCAGAATTTAAAGCTTCCTTTTGCAAAAGAGCAGCGTTTTTATCCAAATTTTCCCAACTACCAATAATTTTAGTCAAATCCTTATTCCAAGTTTCATAATTAGCGTAATCTTTCGCACCTAACAAAATATTGTCAGTTTGATAGCGAAGTGAAACATATTCCTTGGAAAGTGACAATGTTTGAACATACATTTCTTGATCTTGATAAAGAATTTGTTTTTTTATTGCTTATGAAAAAAACTGCCATGACTATAGCAATAACAGCAACCAATG
>JBBREE010000034.1:0-10045 GCA_038203255.1 Candidatus Moraniibacteriota bacterium
CTGTAGATCGATACCGCATTTCTACTGATTATACTAATGCTAAATGGCCAATGATCGCATTGGGAGATAATGATTATTTTGCAATTGAGTCAGGAGGAACACCAGATTCAAAGAACGAAGATTTTTGGAATGGAAAAATAAATTGGGTTACGCTTGCTGATTTGCCAGCGGATGATTTATTTACTGAAATTATTGAATCTAAGAGAAAAATTACCGAGAAAGGATTGAAAAAATCTTCTGCAAAATTATTGCAAAAAAATTCTGTTTTAGTTTCATCGCGGGCAACTATCGGAAGAATTGCAATAAATAGAAATGAAGTTGCGACAAATCAAGGTTTCAAAAACATTATTATAAGAGATTCGAAAAAAGTAAATGTGAGATTTCTTGCATATATGGCTTTGAACTTAGTTGATGAAATGATTTCCATGGCATCAGGTGGAACATTTAAGGAAATATCAAAAACGATTTTTTCAAAATTAAAAATTCCTCTCCCGCCTCTAGAAATACAAGAGCAAATCGTAGTGGAGCTTGATGGCTATGCAAGCATCATCACCGGTGCTAAACAAATCACTAAAAACTGGAAACCAAGAATTGAAATTGATCCGGAGTGGGAGAATGTTAAGTTGGGGGAAGTTTGTGAGACTTCATCAGGAGGAACTCCTCTAAAATCAAAAAATGAATATTACGAAAATGGAATTATCCCGTGGCTAAGAAGTGGTGAAGTTGCTCAAGGATTTGTCACGGAATCAAAGCTCTTTATCACCGAGATGGGATTGAAAAATTCATCAGCTAAAATATTTCCTATAGATACGGTGCTTGTTGCAATGTATGGTGCGACAGCTGGACAAGTTGGGATCTTGAAATTTGAAAGTGCAACAAATCAAGCCGTCTGCGGGGTTTTGCCGAATAAAAAAATCGTACCAGAATTTTTGTTTCAGGCATTGAAAGATCAGAAAGAGATTATGATTCAACAGGCTGGCGGAGGGGCGCAACCAAATATTTCACAGGGAGTTGTTAAGAATCTTGAAATTCCTCTCCCATCTCTCGAAATTCAAAAGCAAATCGTGGAAAAAATCGAAGCCGAGCGCGCGCTCGTCGAATCTGCCAAAAAATTGATCGAAATTTACGAACAAAAAACCAAGGAGGTGATATCTAATTTTTGGAAGTAATAGTCTATGTTTAAAGAATTTTGGGAAAAGAAAAAAAGCATAATTGAAGCAACTGGAATTTTGACAGCTATTGGTGCTTTGTTTTTAAATATTGATTCTCCAAGTAATGAATTAGCCAGAAAAGCACTTTTGAATATTCAAATGGCTTGGTTGCTAGTAATATCAATAATGAGCATATTTTTATTCGCAAATTTTTGGCTGTTTTTTATGCAGATTGAAAATAAAATAGAGAGAAAAATTTCTCGCGAAATGCCGATTAGTATTTTTGGAATATTTATTTATACTATAGGTGGGTGGTTTTTATGGAATTTATGGAAATACCTTCTTGAACTGTATAAACAAGAATTAAAAGAATTTTTCTCACTTCTTGTATTAATTCCATTTGGGCTATCTGCGCTAGTTGTTCTTTATTTTGAAAAAAAATGCACAAAATTATATATAGAAAATAGAAAATTAAAATATTATCTGTCTATTTCTGGAGTGTCTATAATATCTGCAATCCTGTACGCTTTTTTAATTGAATTAATTAAGATAAATTTCGAATTGAAATCATTTTTGAAATCAATAACCTTTTTCTTCTGTATTGCATTTTCAGCTTGTTTAATTTTTACCTTTTCTAAAATTAGAGAAATAAAAAAACTTAAAAAATAATTTCATCACTTCCTTTATATCTTTCGCTTTTATATAAATTATGGATAATGTTTGGTTTTATGCATTAAGTACATTTGCTCAAGTTCTTGCTAATTGAGGACCGTCCTCGACCGATGAATAAGTTTTAATTACGTAATTAATTATTTACATAAAAATATGAAAAAGGACAATAAAACAATTGGGATAACCATTAGATTCTTTACTAATAATCTTCCGGATAAAATTGGTGGAAAAATGGATCAATCTCCATTTTGGACATGTGGCAATGTTCATTTGGAGGCGAATAAGACAAAGGGTATAAAGACACAAGATGAAATGTTTAATTATTTTGAAGATATTCCCAGGGCAATTAAGGTCGTTCTGAGTAAAAGTAAATTGGTAGCAGTTGAAGACGTGGCCTATAGTATGAGAGCGGAAAAGAGGAGAAAAAAATAATTTTTTAAATAACATTACCACATTTATAACACGAGTCTGATCTGTTTTTGAGGTTACTAACCATTAAAATAAAAACTTATGACATGGATCATCGTTCTGTTCTTATTCTTTATCGCAATCGCTATCTTAAAATCATTCATCAAAAAGAAAGAACTGACGGTTAAACTGGCTTCGTATCAAAAGAAAGAGAGAGTGATGAACGAATCAGAACAAGCGCTTTTTATTAATCTTAAAAAATCTTTGGGTGATGAATACGTCGTGCTTTCAAAGGTGCGTATTGAAGATTTCGTGGAAGTGAAGTGGGGGATGGAGAATCGAGAAAGGTGGGGGCTTCGCTCCCGGATAAAATCAAGGCACGTTGATTTTCTTATATGCGACAGAGCAAATACGAAACCGTTATTTGCTATTGAATTGGATGGAAAATCGCACAATAGTCCAAGTCGACAAGAGCGTGATCATTTCGTTGATGAGTTGTATAAAGCAATTGAATTGCCAATCGAGCATATTCATGTTGGCGGAAATTTCTTGGAGTTGGCGGAAAAAATCGCCAGCGGTTTAAAAAATAAAAAATAATATTTTTTAAATCCTATTGTTATATTTATAACACGAGGCCAATTTGTTTTCAGGTCTAATACAAATAAAAGTATGGATGATAAGCAATATCAGTTCTCAGAAAAATTGAGAACAAAAGCGAAGAAAGTATTCGAGAAGAAGGCAGGCCATGAGATTGCTATGGGTCAGATTGATATATGCCTGGATAGACTAAGCCAGCTCGGCATGCTATTCGTAAAAAATGTAGAGGAGAGGCGCACTAAAATAAAAGAATAATACTACTTCATCAAAGCCATCGCACGCTCCAATCTCACTTCAATAGACTCCCAATTTGCTAGTATATTTTCCCTTGTCGCATTACCTAGCCCGTGCATTTTTTAAAGACAGCCTTTTTGGCTGTTTTTGCTTTTTGCGCGGGAGCGCAAGTGACTTTGCGCGGTTTTGTCAGGTTGACAATTTTAGCGTAAAATAGAGGTACGTAAATATGTACGTACATATTTACGTACTGGCATTTATTTTCTAGCACGTAACAGTTTGACAGGAAAGGTGATATAGTGATATTATGTCACTATAAACATTAAAAACAAAATAATGACAGAAAATAAAAAGCTTATTGCAATTTTTGAGAAACATCCGGTGCGACGCCATTGGGATGAGAAACAGGAGAAGTGGTGGTTCTCAGTGGTGGATATTATTGCGATTTTGACGCAAAGTACCGATGCGAGAAATTATTGGAAGGTGCTAAAAAATCGTTTGAATAAGGAAGGATCCGAGTTGGTTACAAAATGTAACCAACTGAAAATGAGAGCGTCCGACGGAAAATTTTATCTTACTGACGTAGCGGATGTGGAAATAATTTTCCGCCTGGTTCAATCCGTGCCGTCTCCGAAAGCTGAGCTGCTCAAATTATGGCTGGCTAAAGTGGGATATGAAAGAATGCAAGAAATTTCTGATCCGGAAAAAGCGCTCAATCGCGGAAGAGATTATTGGCAAAAAATGGGGCGAAGTCAAAAATGGATTCAGCAGAGAATGATGGGTCAGGAAATCAGAAACAAATTGACGGATTATTGGAAAGATAATGAGGTGAAGGAAAAAGATGAATATGCAATCTTGACCAATATCATTCATAAAGAGTGGAGTGATTTGACCGTGAAAGAACATAAGAACTTGAAAAATCTCAAAACGCACAACCTGCGCGATCATATGTCTGATGCTGAATTGGTTTTCACAGCTTTAGCCGAACTTTCCACGCGGCAGATTGCCGAAACGATGACGGCTAAAGGCCTGGAAGAAAACAAAGTTCCGGCCAAAAGAGGTGGGACAGTGGCCAGAAATGCCAGATTGGAATTGGAACAAAAAACAGGCAAGAAAGTGGTGAGTTCTGGGAATTATCTGAAGTCGCAAAGTGAAGTCAAAAAGCTGAAAAGAAAAAAATAATTGTGAGGAAAAGGGGGAAGGAGTTGGGGATTGGGGATTGGAAGAAATAGAAATTTTATCAAAATCTTCAGCTTTTTAATGCAAGGTTTAAACTTGTGGTATAATTTGAGTATGCAAAAAAATAAAGATAAAAAAGCATATTTGGTCGGCGGTGGGATTGCATCTCTGGCCAGTGCTTTTTATTTAATTCGAGACGGGGGTTTTAGGGGTGAAAATATAACCATCTTGGAGGCAAGAGACCTGGTGGGAGGGAGCTTGGATGCTAAGAAGAATTATTCCGGCAAGGGATACATAATGACCGGACACAGGATATTAGCTAAGCATGCTTTTGAATGTACGTACGATCTTTTATCCGATATTCCCTCTATTAAGAATCCAACTATCAGTGTGAAAAAAGAAATTGATGATTTCAATCAAAATGTTCCAATTTATGCTAGAGCTAGGTTGATAAGAAAAGGTGTCGTTGTTGACTCATATGCTCTTGGCCTGAGTGGTGGTGATAAATGGAAGTTATTTAAAATATTTATTCAAACAGAAAAATTTTTGGAAGGGAGAAAGATAGATGATTATTTTGATGATAACTTTTTTGAGACAAATTTTTGGCTTGAATTTAGTACACTTTTTGCTTTTCAGTCTTGGCATAGCCTGGCTGAATTTAGAAGATATCTCTACAGATCTTTTCACGCACTTCCGTCTGCCGACAGATTAGAATGTGCACTGAGCACTCCATATAGCCAGCATGACTCGATTGTTTCTCCTCTACAAAGATGGCTGGATGAAAAAGGAGTTGTTATAAAAACCAAAACAATTGTTGAAAATTTTGATTTTAAATTTGGTAAGAAAAAAAAGATTGAGGGAATCCATATACTTTCAAATAAAAAGAGAACCAGAGTGGCTGTTAATTCGGAAGATTTGGTGTTGACTACCTTGGGATCCATGACAACGAATGCCAGCTTTGGCTCTATGCGGTCAGCTCCAAAGAAAAAAATCAAAAGAAATAGCGTTTCTTGGACTCTTTGGGAAAAAATAGCGAAAGCCGACTCTTCCTTTGGGCGGCCAAAGATATTTGATAATCATGCTAAAAAATCAAAATGGGAATCATTCACTATAACTTTTGAGGGTAAGCTTTTTTTTCAGATGTTAGAAAAATTGACAGGAAATAAAGCCGGTACAGGCGGTGGCATTACTTTTAAAACTTCAAGTTGGGTGATGAGTTTGACTACACCACATCAACCTCATTTTATCAATCAACCTAAGGATGTGTATGTTTGTTGGGGTTATGCTTTACGTCCTGACAAAGTTGGCGATTATGTTAAAAAAACCATGTATGAATGTAATGGCAAGGAGATTGTTCAAGAGTTAATTGGGCATTTGGGCTTTGAATTCAAGCAAAAAGAGCTACTGAGCGTGGCTAACTGCATTCCTTGTGTTTTGCCATATATCACAAGTCAGTTTGCTCCTCGTGTGAGAGGCGATAGGCCGGAAATTGTTCCAATTTGTTCTAGTAACTTCGCATTTTTAGGACAGTTTTGTGAAATCCCCAGAGATATTGTCTTTACCGTAGAATACTCTATTCGCTCCGCCCAGATTGCGGTCTATACATTGTTGAATTTAAAAAAGAAGGTGCAACCTATTTATAAGGGACACCTTTACCCAAAACATATCTATAGAGTTTTAAAGAGGTTTATTGGATGAGGATGAATTGATTTAACATGGGGAGCTGTTTTTCGTAAGTCGGGCAGAATAGTTGCCATAGAAAGGAAGTGGTGATTGGGGATTGGGAAGAGTAATGACTGCAAAAAAGCTTGCATTCAAGCAATATTATGCTAGGCTAAGATTAGATTATAATTACTATGAACATATCTCGCTTCCGTAAGAATCTTGAAGCATTTCTCGAAAAACCGGATGCGGCAATGATTAAAGTTGTTCTGTGCTCTGGCTGCCGCCATGGAATTCGTGGTCGGATGTTTCTGGAAGGGTTGAAGTTAGGTATTAGTAAGTTTGTCAATGCTAACTCCTATCTTGAACAAAATCCTTTTAAAATTGCTCTTCTTGAGGCCAAAGGAGGTGGTGATTATGCGACAGGAATCATCAATGGCCTCAATGAGAATGCAGGTTATTTACATGGAGATAATGTCGAGGTAATTAAGCGTGATCATGAATATTGGCCTTCTGGCAGAATTTTTTCCGATATGCCGGAATTCTATTCTGATATTCAACACTTTTCTTTCGATCGATATTTTCCCAGCAATCCTGTCATTTGTCAGGAAGCGGTTAAGCGAAATCTTAATTGGCAATGTCCTGAGCGCAGTTGGCATTTTGATTGTCAAGTCGAATCGTTTAAGGACTTGTTTTACTATGGTCTGTTGGGTTATACCGAAACCGAGAGCAAGCTAAGTTCTATGGTTAGATATGGACTCATCGAGCGTAGCACTGCTTTGATAGGACTAACCGCTTACAGGGAAAAAATGCAATCTGTAAAAATTGAAGTTGAACATCTGTGCAGAGAACTCAGCATGGACCATCTTCTTTCGGCAATTGATGATTTTTGTAAAAAGAGTTATTTTCTTGCTTATTAATGCATTAGCAACGGTGCGGACTCTCTAATGAGAGAGTCCGCATAAAAATACTATGATAATAAAAAACAAAGAAACTTTATTAATAAAACCCCATCATTTTTTAGATGTTATAAAGTTGTTTGGCTCTGGATTGGATAAATTTGTGCCAAATATGGAGTACGGACATGATTTTTGGAAAGTGGGTAATGATATTCTCGAAAATCCCAATGTTCAGTTGCAGTTGACTGTCGATAATGACGCCATCTGTATTCCTTGCAAATTCAGTAATGGGAAAATCTGCACCGGCATGACTTCCGCGAATTCGAAAGAAATATCCAAAGATGAATGGAATAAGATAATTGATTTACGATTGTTTAAGATCCTCGGTTTGGATAACGGCGCTAAACTTTCCGCTCTTGATTTTTGCAAAGTGGCACAGAAAAAAATTAATCGAGAAAATATTTTTGAAGTTTGGAAAGAAAAGCCAACTGATATTACGGAAAAAAGAGCAAACTTTTTATTAGCAGGTATAAACAAATACTTAGAGAAGTATATTTAAAAAATAAGCGATGTGAATATATTTTTATTTCATTAAGATCCTCGCACGTTCCAATCTTTGCTCCACACTTTCCCAATTTTCCAGTATATTTGTCCGAATGTTATCTAGCAGCCCGTGCATTGAAAATTCGAGCTAAATGGAGGCTTCAAAAAAGCTTATTTTTTGGATCGAACTTTATCTCTTTTGTGTAGGAATAATAGGAAGTTAGAATTTTTTATTGAAATATTTCTTTTTTTACTTCTTTCACAAATGTAATAAAGCTGATATTATTAAGGTATAATAAATAAGGAAATAAATATGGATTTTGAAAACGTAGATCATTCAAAAAACTATAAGGAATTCGAGGAATCACCAACGGAGGAGCAAGTGAATAATTTTCTAGACCAGATAAGGGACATTGAACACGAGATTGCTTTAATTAATGCAGTGGGTGATGAGTTAGATAAGAGCTCTAAACTGAATGCTTTGGAGGTGATTAAGAAATTAAAAACAATAACAGATCTGGAACAAAGAAAAGATTTAGTTTCCGAGCTAGAACAACGAGTGGCATTAATTAATGCGACAGGGGACAAACTGGATAAAGACTCCAAGCTGAAAGCTCTGGAATTAATAAGCGAGCTAAAGTAAATTTTTGTTTGATTTGAGTGGATGCGATAATATCAAATCCACCTTTTTATTTGTTTAACAAGGCCATAGCACTCCCCAATCTAATACTAATAGAATCTTAATTATCCGAGGTATTTTTCTTAGCCCTATCAATAGACCAGGGCATGATAAAGAGAAGCTTTTTCTAAGCTTCTTTTTTAGTATGGCTAGTAATAAATTATAATTTTTAATTCTAAGGAAACTTGACAAAATATATTTTATGTTATATTTTTCTATTAGGACTATTCAACCATCTAAATAGGAGGTGAGGCATGGGTTTCTTTAAGGAATTTGCAAAGACACTACTTGTTGCTGAAGCGCAGAATCAAGGCTTTAGCGATGGTGCGGCAGGAAGACCAGTTGCATTTGTTTTTTCAGAGGCATTTTCTCAACAAACTGATGCGGCAATAGCTTATCACAAGGGCTATGCAAATGGTCAAGATAGCGCGATTCCCCGGACCTTAAATGGGGTCAATAAAGTGTTAAAAAGGGAATGAAGGCCATTATCAATGGCGCTTAAAAGTCTAATAAAAAAGGTACGCCCCGAGGTTTTTATCTTGGGGCTCTATTTATATATTTTTTCTATTAGCAAATATAGTTCTAATGCCTTTTATAACTTCGTGCATTTTAGAAACAGTCTCCCTTCTGGGGGCTGTTTTTTTGTCGCGCGTAAGCGATTTTGCTAGGTTGTAAATTTTAGTATAAAATGAAGGTACGTAAATATGTACGTACATATGTAAGTAAATTAAAATAAATTAAAATGAGAAAAATTCAAGAACAAAACATTCGAAAACTAACCAAGGTCGGGCAACATTCCATCGCCGTCACTTTGCCGATTGAAATGGTGCGTGAATTGGGTTGGCGTGAAAAACAGAAAGTGGTTGTCAAAAAGAAAGGGGAGGAGTTGGTGATTGGAGATTGGGAAAAATAAAGATGAAAAAAATAATCGCATATTATTTAACAATCGGATTTATTCTGAATTTCATCTGGGAGATGAGTCAGTCTGGATTATATCAGCCTCATTTTCAAGGAGTCGAAGAATTTATTGGCGTTCATCTGAAGGCAGCATTTGGGGATGGTGTAATTTTACTGTTTTTATATTCCGGCGTAGCCCTGATTTATCGGAATTGGAAATGGATTATAAAAGCGAAGGCAACCTCATACATTATAATGGTAATATTCGGAATAATTTTTTCTGTTGCTATTGAAAAACTTGCGCTTATGAGGGGAAATTGGGCGTATAACAGTTTGATGCCCGTAATTCCATATGTGAAAGTAGGATTGATTCCTGTTTTGCAACTAGCTATAATTGCCCCGCTCTCGATGTTTTTAGCAGTAAGACTCACTTCGATGGGCAATAAAAATGGAAAGGAAATGTAATACTACTAAGACTCTTTGTTAGATAATAATATAAAAATATGACAATTATGAATTTTTTAAAAATGTATCTAATTGCAGTCCCAATTTTTTTTATCATCGACCTGTTTTGGTTGGGCGTGATAGCGAAAGATATCTATCAAAAATATATGGGTCATCTTATGCGAGCAACGCCCAATTGGCCCGTAGCCATTATTTTCTATCTCTTATTTATCGTTGGTTTGGTAATTTTTGTAATAAGTCCAGCTATCCAAAAAGATTCTTGGACGTATGCTTTGTTTTATGGCGCAATGTTTGGATTTTTTACTTATATGACTTTTGATCTGACGAGTCTGGCAGTTTTAAAGGATTGGTCATGGCAAATTGCGATAATTGATATTATCTGGGGGATTGTTTTGTCTAGCTCTGTTTCTGTTGCGGCCTATTTTATTTCGAGAAATTTTATTGCATAATCAGATGAATATAATATTTGTTCAAATCATGGCGCTACTTCTTTTTGTTAACTTGTTTTATTTGTTTGGAGTGATAAAAAAAAGAAATGATATCGCTGATGTGGCCTGGGGACTTGGCTTTATCTTACTTTCCATAATTACTTTAATTTACAATTTTAACACCAAGACACTAGTTGTTTTCCTTCTAGTTTCTTTTTGGGGACTGCGACT
>JBBREE010000035.1:0-9504 GCA_038203255.1 Candidatus Moraniibacteriota bacterium
GAAAAGGTTAATTTATTCTATAGCCCTTTGTGGTTTGTTTTGGCAGTTATCGGATTTTCTGCGGTGGTTGGATTTTCTACCGGTATTGTGCCAGCTAGACGCGCCAGTCAAATCGATCCATTGGAGGCGTTGAGATATAAATAGAATAATTTTCAGTTTCAAAGTTAGAACCTTAAATTTAAAATTAAAAAATACTTACGTCAAGTAAGTATTTTTTATATGTTGGTGCCCGAGGCGAGAGTCGAACTCGCATGATGTTGCCATCGGTGGATTTTGAGTCCACTGCGTCTGCCATTCCGCCACCCGGGCTTGTGAAATTGCTCCTTGAAGAGCAATTTTGTATTTTGTGTCTTTCTATAGTACAATATAGATAACACTTATACAGTATGGCAAAAATTATTTCATTAGTCAATCAAAAGGGCGGAGTGGGGAAAACCACCTCTGCTATCAATCTTGCGACCTATTTGGCAGCCGCCGGGAAATTTGTGTTGCTTTGTGATCTCGATCCGCAAGGCAATGCTTCATCAGGCTTGGGGCTAGACGTGCGCAAAATCGAAAAAAGTCTCTATCACTCGATGATTATGGGGGAACATCCTTCCAAAATTATTATTCGCACTAAAACTTTTGGGCACGATCTCATTCCGGCTTCACAGGATTTAGCCGGCGCCGGGATTGAGTTAGTGCATATGGAGAATCGTGAATTTCGTCTGTATAATGTCCTAAGAGAAATTCGTACCAATTATGATTATATTATTATTGATTCTCCGCCAAGCTTGGGACTCCTCACAATCAATGGACTAGTGGCGAGCGATGAAATCATTATCCCGGTGCAAACTGAATATTTTGCCTTGGAGGGACTCAGCCAACTTTTAAACACTATTGATTTGGTCAGGGAAAACATCCAGCCGAACTTAAAAATTATGGGAGCACTTCTCACGATGTATGATAAGCGGAATCGTTTGGCGCGCCAAGTTGTGCGAGAAATACAAGATCATTTTCCTGGACATGTTTTCGAGTCAATCGTGCCGAGAAGTGTTCGTCTTGCTGAAGCACCTGGATTCGGAAAATCAATCTTGAGTTTTGATTCTCTTTCTAAAGGTGCGAGGGCATATAAGAATCTGGCCAGAGAGATTATTGAGTTGGATAAGAAGGAAGGAAAAAAGGGATTTAGTGTATAAACTTATATTAATTATAAATTTTATGGCTCAGAATTATGGCTTGGGGCGCGGACTTTCCTCGCTTATTCCTCAAAAAAGTAAACTTTCTTCGGATGAAGAAAGAAAAATAGATAAACCGCAAGATGATTTTAATTATTTTAGTAATGATTTCGCTGGTCGTCCTGCGGATAAGAACGATTTAGCCAGCAAGAAAGATGATTTGCCTGGAAAAAATTCAGTGCAAGAAATTGAAATTTCGCGTATTATCGCCAATCCTCATCAGCCTCGAGTGGAATTCGTGGAAGAAAAAATGCAGGAGTTGGCTAATTCAATTAAGGTTCACGGCATTATTCAACCCCTGATTGTGACTAAAAATGAAAATGGATATGAACTGATTGCCGGGGAAAGAAGGTTGCAGGCGGCTAAACTGGCAGGACTCGAGACTGTCCCGGTAATTGTGCGCGAAGCAAATGAACAGAATAAATTTGAATTGTCCATTATCGAAAATGTGCAACGTCATGATTTGAATTTGATTGAAGAGGCGTCGTCATATAAAAAATTAGCGGAAGAATTCGGACTTAGTCAAGAAGAAATTTCGGAGAAGATGGGAAAGAGTCGCAGTGTTGTAGCTAATCGAATTCGTTTACTTTCTCTGCCAATTGAAATTCAAAAAGCTTTGACAGGAGGGCGTATCACTGAAGGGCATGCTAAATTACTTTTGGCTATTACTAATCCGGAAAAACAGCGTGCTTTTTTTGAGCTTATCCTTAAGGATAAATTGACGGTGCGACAGACTGAGGATAAGACCAGACAAATTTCAGTCAAGACTCATAAGCGCAATGTTGCGGTTGATCCTGAAGTGAAAAGTCGTGAGGACGCACTAAGTTCATTTTTGGGCACAAAAGTAAAAATCAAAAAATCCGGCACCGGTGGACGGATTATCGTCGATTATTATTCACAGGAGGAATTGGAGGGGATTTTGGGGAAGATTAAGTAGGGAATTTTCTATATCATCCCATCCGTCTTCATAAATTTCCTGATATGCGCTTTGGCGTTGGAAGTTTTGACAAATCTCAGCCAATCTCGGCTGGGATTTTTATGATCTTTGGAAGTGAGGATTTCAATTATTTCTCCATTTTGCACTTTATAGTCAAGGGGGACGATACGACCATTTACCTTAGCTCCAACTGAACGGTCGCCGATTTCACTATGCACCCTGTAGGCGAAATCAATGGGAGTGGCTTCTTCCGGTAGATCAATAATATCTCCCATCGGAGTGAAAGCAAAGATATGGTTTTTGAAAAAATCTATTTTCAAACCCTCCACAAATTCTCGGTCATTCTTGCCTAAATCATTTTGCCATTCTCTAAGTTGCTTGACCCAAACCAGGTCAGCCTCTGGCACTTTGGGTTTTTTTCTAAAAAGGAAATCTTTAAAGCTACGCTTATTCTCAGAATATATCCAATGGGCGGCAATTCCAAATTCTGCTTCATCGTCCATCTTTTTGGTGCGAATCTGCACTTCTAGAAAATCTCCTTCTGGCCCGAAAATTGTGGTGTGGATGGATTGATAGCCATTGGGTTTTGGAAGAGAAATGTAATCTTTAATGCGTCCGACCAAGGGGCGATATTTTTTATGCACCAATCCCAGGGTTTCATAACAATTTACAATTTCCGGTACAATAATTCTCACTCCAACCAGATCATAAATTTTGCTTAAATCCATATCGTGCTTTTTCAATTTTTGAAAAAGACTATAAATATGCTTGGCACGACCAAAAACATCAATTACTTTAATGCCTTCTTTGCCCAATTCTTTTTTTAATTCGATAACGACCCGGTCAATATATTTTTTTCGCTGTTCTTGTTGCTTGGCAGATAGTTCGGTGACGTAGGTGTAATTCTCCGGTTCGAGATATTGAAAAGCCAAATCTTCTAAACGAGCTTTAATATCTCCAATTCCGAGGCGGTTGGCAATTGGTGCATAAATTTCTAGTGTCTCCAAGGCGATTCGATGTTGTTTTTCCTTAGGTAAGCTTTCCAGCGTTTCCATATTATGCAAACGGTCAGCCAGTTTAATGAGGACCACTCGAATATCAGAAGCCATTGCCAAAAACATTTTGCGCAGATTTTCTAGGTAAATTTCTTCTTTGGTTCCTCTTAATTTTATTTTCCCTAATTTGGTTACTCCATCTACCAAAGTAGCAATTTCTTTTCCAAATTTTTTTTCAACTTCTGCTAAAGTGACGCTTGTGTCTTCAGGAACGTCATGAAGGATTCCAGCGGTAATGGTTTTTGCTCCGAGTCCAATCTTGGCCAGATTCATAGCAGTATGCAGTGGGTGTTGAATATAATCTTCCCCGGATTTTCTTTTTTGATTAGTATGCGCTTCCAGGGCCAGGGCATAAGCTTCCCGAATGGTCGCTTCGCTTTTGGCATCCATTTTTAGTTTGATGTTTTTTAGGACGTCTTCAATTGTTATCATGGGGAATAAAATAAAAAATAAAAACTCACATAAGTATTACATCACTCCGTACTTTCTGTTTCAAAATTGCATTCTTTGTTAGAACACTTGTTTTTCCCCTTGGCGGCAAAGACTATAAGGCTTTGGCATTTTGGGCAAACTTCTCCAGTTGGTTTTGTCCACAAAGCGAAATCGCACTTTGGATAAGTGTTACAACCGAAGAAAGATCGGCCGCGTTTGGATTTTTTTTCTACAATTTCTCCCACTTTACATTTCGGACATTTTACCCCGGTTTTATTTTCAATTTTTTTGATATTTTTGCAATTGGGGTAGGCGCTGCAACCTAAAAATACTCCGTAACGACCGCGTTTCACCGCCATTGGCGCTCCGCAAAGCTCGCATTTTTCAATGCCCCCTTCTTTTTCTATCTTATCCTGCTCTTTCTTTTCTTCTGCAGTTTTTTCAGTGTATTTGCAATTAGGGTAGTTGGAACAAGCGATAAATTTTCCAAAGCGTCCAAATTTCACAATCAGGTCTCCACCGCATTCCGGACAGTCGCGATCTAATTTTTCCTGAAAATTTTCTTTTTTCACTGCTTCAGTTTTGGAAGCGAGATTTTTATGAAAAGGTTCGTAAAAATCACGGATGACCGGCACCCACAGTTTCTTTCCTTCGGCGATTTCGTCCAAATTCTCTTCCATTTTAGCTGTAAACTTGTAATCAACAATGTCAGAAAAGTGTTCCACTAGGACATCACAAACGAGAAGTCCAATATCGAGCGGAAAGAGTTTTTTGTTTTCATCTTTGTCTACGTAATTTCTTTCAATGATAGTGGAAATGGTCGGTGCATAAGTGGATGGGCGACCAATGCCGTTTTCTTCTAAGGCTTTAATGAGCGTAGCTTCACTGAAACGCGCAGGAGGCATGGTGAACTTTTGTTCAGAAATGATTTTGTCTTTTTCTAGAACGTCACCCCCTGAGAGCGGTGGCAAAAGATTTTCACTGACCGGTAATTTTTCTCCGTAGACGCTTAGGTAGCCTTTAAATTTAATAGTCTTACCGTTGGCACGGAGTATAAATGAATCAGTTGTGTTTTTTTGTGTCGCATTTATGTCAATTGTGACGCTGTCCATTACGGCAGGTTGCATCTGAGAGGAAATCATTCTTTGCCAAATTAGTTTGTATAATCTATATTGGCGAGGTTCCAAAAATTCTTTCAATTCTTCCGGATCTTTCTCTGGAAAGGTTGGACGGATAGCTTCATGTGCCTCTTGGGCTCCTTTGGCTTTGGTTTTGAAAAAACGAGGATTCGTAAGTGCGAAATTTGCTCCAAATTTCTTTGTAATGGCGCGCTTGGCAGAAAGCATTGATTCCATTGAAAGATTAACACTGTCTGTTCTCATATAGGTAATGAGTCCAATATGCTCACTTTTACCCAGTGAAATTCCTTCATAAAGTTGTTGAGCAATCATCATTGTAAGCTTCGCACTCATCCCTAGTTTACTATTAGCATCTTGTTGCAAGCTGGAAGTGGTGTAAGGAGGCAGAGGATTTTTTTGCACTTCCTTTTTAGTGACAGAGGCAACTGAATAGGCGGCTTTCTCTAAAAAAGCCACGATGCCGTCCGCCTGAGTCTTATTCTTAACCCCCATTTTCCCAAGGGCCTTGTCATTTTCTTTTACGATGCGCGCTTCAAAATTTTCCTTAGTATTTTTTTTATGCAAAATGGAAGCAATGTTCCAATATTCTTCCGGCTTGAATTTTTCAACCTCACGTTCGCGATCGACAACCAGACGCAATGCCACTGATTGGACGCGTCCAGCTGAAAGTCCACGACGAATTTTTTTCCACAGAAAAGGGGAAAGCTCATAACCGACTAGACGATCCAAAATACGCCTGGCTTGCTGAGCGTCGACCAAATTATCGTCAATTCTTCTTGGGCTTTCCAGCGCTTTAATAATGGCACCCTTGGTTATTTCATGAAAAACAATTCTTTTGGCGGTGGCTTTATCCAAATCGAGCGCTTCCGTCAGATGCCAAGAGATAGCTTCTCCTTCGCGGTCTTCATCAGTCGCCAGAATAACTTCACTGGCCTTATCAGCCAATTTTTTAAGCTCGGCGACGCGCACAGCTGCTTTAGTGGGAATGACGTATGCGGGAGCGAAATCATGTTCAATGTCGATGCCCATTTCTTTTGTGGGTAAATCCCGAATATGGCCATAGGAGGATTTCACTATAAAATCTTTTCCTAGGAATTTAGAAATAGTTCTAGCTTTAGTGGGAGACTCAACGATTACTAGTTTCATATTTATATATTTAGAAATTACGCGCTTTTCACTCTGTCACCTGTATTTTTAAAAATACGGATGACCAAGTTAAACACGTAAATCCTAATAGTATTAGATTTGGATATAATTCTGCCCGCCGATGTTTTTGACCCAGCCTTTGAGCTCCATCATAGAAAGGGCGGAGGAGGCAACGGCAGTGTGAAGTTTAGCCATTTTAGAAATATTGTCAATGTGAAGCGGTTCTGAAGTGAGGATTTTTAAGAGAATTTTTTCCTCATTCGTTTCAGGATTTTTTGGCGGAGAATTTTTTTTCTTGTTTACACCTTCTAAACCAAGTTCTTCTAAAATATCTTTTACGCCAGTTACGATTTTAGCCCCACTTCGAAGAAGCTGATGTGTACCAATGGAAGACTCAGAAAAGATTGACCCGGGGACAGCAAAGACTTCGCGGTTGGCTTCCAGGGCCATTTGAGAAGTGATGAGCGAGCCACTTTTTTCTCCAGCTTCCACTACGATCGTGCCAAGCGTGAGACCGGCCACAATTCTGTTACGTGCCGGAAAAGTCATTGGGCCGGCTTGGGTGCCAAGTGGGTATTCACTTAAGAGGCCTCCATTTTGGCTAATTTCATACGCGAGATTGACGTTGTTTTTTGGATAGAGACTTTCATTGTCCACTCCGTTTCCTAGTACCGCTATGGTTTTGCCATTGCCAGCTATGGCACCACGATGAGCATAGCTGTCGATACCGAGGGCCATACCGCTAACAACTGTGACACCGGCCTCTGCTAAGCTCTTGGCTAAATTTTGAGCCACCAGTGCTCCGTAGGCGGTGTTTTTTCTGTTGCCCACGATGGCCACGGACGGCGAAGCATTAAACTCCGAAAAAAAAGATTCAGCCGAAGGGAAAGTACTTTTGAGATAAAGGAGATAGGGAGGATTAGGAGAATCTTTCAGAAGGAATGGATAGTGAGGATTATTAAAAGCAATTAATTGGACATTCTCTTTTTTCAACTTATCCCACTCTGCACTAGGATCAATGAATTGTCTTTCCGAAACCATTTTTCCCGCCATGGCTTGACCGATGCCACTTTCTTCTAAATGTTTTTGGCTGGCGTTCCAAGCTGATTGAGCAGAGTCAAAGAAGTTAAGAAGGCGTTGCATTCTTTTTGCTCCTATGCCGGAAATCTTATTCAGAGCGTTTAAATATTGGTCCTCATTGAAATTTACCATATGCATAAAATGTAGCATAATATGTGCGCTCTTGACAAATTTTTTATATATGCTAGAATAACCTGAATTTGAATAACTCTAAATACAACTATGAACCATACAACCAAAAGAGATAACCAGGCGAAAAAAGGAGATATTTCCTTAAAAGAATTCAGTTTTTTAAATTTGGCCGAAGAATTACTCTCTGATTTACAACCTCGTTCTCGCGAGATAGTGCAAAAACGTTTTGGATTTTTTTCTAAAGACGGGGAAACTTTAGAGAAAATTGGACAGAGCTACGACATAACCAGAGAAAGAGTTCGCCAAATAACTTCAGAAGCGATAAAATATGTCTCTCAAAAAGCTGACAGAGCTGATTTTAAATTAGCAGAAGAAAAAATTATTTTTACAATAATCCAAAACGGTGGTATAATTAGAGAACTTGATGCCATTGAAAAAAACAAACTAGGCGATGATCGAGAAATCAATGCGATTAAGTTTTTTGTTAGTTGCTCCAAGCGGATTTTTGAAGTGGAAGAAAAAAATATTTTAGAAAAATCCTGGGTCATTTCCCGCAACTTGGTTTCCCAAATCAAAAAAATGATTGCGGAAGCTGAGAAAGTTATCGCTAAAGAAAACAAGCTTCTTTTGGACGTTGAGGTGGTTGAGAAGTTGGTTGCAATTTTGCCGGAAATTTCCTCTGAACATGTGGTTAATATTTTGTCTGTTTCTGCCAGAGTGAAGAAAAATAAATTCGGGAAATGGGGTATGATTGATTGGATGGAGGTTTCTCCCAAGGGAACACGCGAGCGAGTGTATCTGGCACTCAAGGAACACAAAAAACCTCTGCATTTTACTAAAATTGCTGAACTGATAAATGAGTATAAGTTGAGTAAGAAAAAGGCTCATCCTCAGACAGTGCATAACGAACTCATCAAAGACGCCCGTTTTGTCTTGGTGGGAAGAGGAATTTATGCTTTGGAAGAATGGGGATATTTTTCCGGAACAATCAAAGATATTATTGAAATAATCTTAAAAACAAACAATCGTCCAATGATGAAAGATGAGATTGTGGAGAAGGTTCTCAAAATGAGAAAAGTGAAAAAGACGACTGTGATGATAAACCTCAATAATCGAAAACTATTCAAAAAAGAAGGTGAATTTTATAAATTAAAAAAATAATTCGTAGAAAAAAAATGTTATGAACAACGCTTCAGACATTACTTATATCTTGCAAAGCTTTGGAACGGTTATGGGAATGTTTTGGTGGATTATCCTTCCAATTTTTCTTTATAAAATCTTTAAATTTACTTGGACAGACTTTGTTGCTATTTATTCTTCTAATTCCTGGAAGAGAGCTGAGACATGGTCGTATCTGGAAGTGATTCCTCCTCGTGAAATTGAGCGCGGGCCTAAAATGATGGAGAACATCTTTACCGCCATGGCGGGAGTGCTCACAACATATAACACTTTTGATGAATATCTGAAAGGTGCTTTTTGGCATGATCGCTTTAGTGTGGAGTTGGTGGGAGAGGAAGGACGGATGCATTTTTATATTCGAGTTAAAAAGAAACTTCGCTCCTTGGTAGAATCTCATATTTACGCTCAATACCCGGCTGCTAAAGTGTTGGAAGTTGAAGACTACACTGAAAAATTTCCGAAGCTTGTGCCGAATAAATTATGGGACATTTGGGGCACTGATTTCGAATTTGTAGCCAAAGATGCTATTCCGATTAAGACTTATGAAAAATTTGAAGAAACAGTCACTGGGGAAATGCTTGATCCAATGTCGGCTATTGCTGAGGTGATGGGCGCTCTGGGACCAAACCAGCATATTTGGCTCCAGTTTGTTCTTCAACCACTGCCTGAAGCAGAAAGGAAAAAGGACGAACATGTGAATTTGATAAAAAAATTGAAAGGAGAACCGGTGGTAGAGGCGATGGGTATGGGTGGGCATCTTCTGGATGTCGTAAAAAGCTTGCCTAAAGCTCTGTCTGAACCGGTGATGTTTGGGGCGGCTGACAAAAAAGATTTGGCGCCCTTAGAATTTCGTCTTTCTCCGATGGAAAAAGATCTCTTAAAGGCCACGGAAGAAAATTTAGGCAAGAATCTTTTTAAAACAAAAATGAGATTTGCCTACCTTGGTCGTAAGGAAAATTTTGATAGATCTAATGTGTCTGCTTTTATGGGAGCTCTTAAGCAGTTTAATGATATCAACTACAATCAAATGAAACCGCATGACATTAGTAAGACCTTTGCGATTATATTTATTACTAAAATTCGTGCAGAATTCCGCAAAAGAAAACTCTACCAGCGGTATAAAAAAAGAAATATGGATGGAAAGAACATTATTTTTTCAGTCAAAGAATTGGCCACGCTCTATCATT
>JBBREE010000036.1:0-9385 GCA_038203255.1 Candidatus Moraniibacteriota bacterium
AATCTTTTTCATTTCACAACTCCCTTTTTTAGTTTCAGTTTAAAATCAGTAGACATTCGAGGATAATAAGCTTAACTCACCACAATAAACCGCATCACCTCCTTTTAGAAGTTGAATTTTATTGTTAAAAAACTATTGGTATTGTAATTGGGGGGGGCAGGAAATGTCAAGGGTAAATAAAAAGATAGAGGACTCTATAGAGTCCTCTATCTTGATGTATCACTAAGCAAAAAGTTTTTAAAAAAAATAAATCCGCAAAGACAACTAATCACTCACAATAAAATTATCCCTCCTCACCTTCCTATGATACCCAATCGCAAAGCGATGGGCTTCGTCGCGGATTTGCTCGATTAGGTTGTCGGGCAGTTCCGGCACAGAACCGAATGTTCGGCGGTCGATTTTTTTGCGCTCCGGGCCTTTGGCGACCGCCAGAATCGGGATTTCCAGTTTATAATTACGCAAAACTTTTCTGGCCATATTTAAATGCCCAGCTCCGCCGTCTAGAAGAAGAACATTGGGTTTGGGCCAATTGTTTTTGAAACGACGAGACAAAACTTCCTCCATCGACGCCACGTCGTTGGCCCCGGAAACTGTTTTAATTTTAAATTTCCGATATTGGGATTTATTCGGTTCAAGAGACGCAAAATTTTGCGTCCCTACGTTATTAGAATTATCAAACACCACCATCGATCCGACCGAAAATTTCCCGGAAATGTTCGATATATCATAACCTTCAACGCGCATTTCTCCCGTAGGGAACAAAAATTTTTGTTCCCTACCTTCGGAAATCAACGCGATATCTTGAATATGTTGCAACGCAAAAATCTTATTGCGCATCTCCCCCGCTTTTTCAAATTCTTCTTTTTGCGAAGCCGTTTCCATTTCTTTTTTCATTCTGGTGAGAAGTGATTTCTTCTGGCCTTCCAAAACCATCCTGATGCCTCGGATGTTTTTCGCATAATCACTTTTTGAGATGGCGCCGTCGTAAGGCCCCGGACAAAGTCCGAGTTGATAATCCAGACAGCCTTTTTCCGTCTGCTGAATTTTATTATGATAGGGAAAAATTTTCCGCAAAATCTTTAAAGCAATTTCAATGTTTTTCTTGGAAATATACGGCCCATAAATCTTGCTTGTAGGGAATAAAAATTTTTGTTCCCTGCCCCGGAAAATTATAAACCTGGGAAATTCTTCTTTGGTCACCGCTACATACGAAAATGATTTATCATCTTTCCCCTCAACATTATATTTCGGCTGAAATTTCTTAATCAAATCTTGCTCCAAGATGTATGCCTCCAAAACTGTCTCGGTCTTTTTGACTTCAATGTCAGAAACTTCTGTTATCATAATTTCAATCGGCCGAGCATAACCTTTCTCGGTATTTTGAAAATACGAAGAAACCCGGTCTTTGAGACTGGTCGCCTTCCCGATATACACCACTTCACCGGTCTTGTCTTTGAAGATATATACGCCGGGAGAAGTGGGAAGTTTTTTTAGTTTTTGGAAGATTTTTGACATTTTTTAATTTTCTAATCAGTGCTTCAGGTACTCTTTCAAATATTTCCCCGTCCAACTTTCTTTATGATACTTCGCCACTTCCTCGGGTGTCCCGGAGACCACCACTTTCCCACCGCCATCTCCTCCTTCCGGACCGAGATCAATCAGGTAGTCCGCAGTTTTAATCACATCCATATTATGCTCAATCACCACCACGGAATTTCCCGCGTCCACCAAGCGGTTAAGAACGTTTAAAAGTTTTTTGATGTCGTCAAAATGCAAGCCCGTGGTTGGTTCGTCCAGAATATAGAGCGTGTCACCGGTGGCGCGACGCGAGAGTTCTGTGGCCAATTTAATGCGCTGAGCTTCCCCGCCCGAAAGGGTGGTGGCACTTTGTCCGATACGGATGTAGCCCAATCCCACATCTTCCAAAACCGCCAACTTATCATGAATGTCATGAAAATTTTCAAAAAAACTCCGGGCCTCCGAAACAGTCATGCCTAGCACTTCCGCAATATTTTTGTCTCTATATCTCACTTTTAAAGTTTCACTATTATACCTTTTACCATTGCACACATCGCACGGCAAATAAACATCAGGCATAAACTGCATTTCAATCTTATTATATCCATCGCCCTGACAATTATCACACCGTCCCCCTCGCACGTTAAAAGAAAATCTGCCTGGCCCATATCCCTTAGCGCGGGCCTCACGAGTGGAAGCAAAAAGTTCTCGAATCGGAGTGAAAAGTCCGGTGTAGGTGGCAGAGTTCGAGCGTGGCGTTCTGCCAATTGGAGATTGGTCAATCATAATAATTTTATTAATATGATGCCAACCTGAAATTTCGCTATGTTTCCCCGGTCGATCAAGACTGCGCATAATGCTCGATGACAAAGATTTATATAGGATATCTTCGACGAGCGTTGATTTGCCACTGCCGGACACTCCCGTGACGCAGGTCAAAACTTTCAAGGGAAATTGTACTGTGATGTTTTTCAAATTATGTTCACGCGCGCCTTTGACTGTGATCCATTTCTTATTTTTGACCGGGCGACGATAGGACGGAGTTTCTATCTGTAATTTATGATTAAGATAACGCGCGGTCAAAGATTTCTCGCTTTGCATGACTTCCTCGGGTGTTCCGGCCGCTACCACTTCCCCGCCGTGTACGCCGGCTCCCGGTCCCATATCCACCAAATAGTCTGCTGCCAACATCGTTTCTTCATCGTGTTCCACGACAATGAGAGTGTTGCCAATATTACGTAAATGTAAAAGTGTTTCCAAAAGTTTAGTGTTGTCCCTGGCGTGCAGACCCACTGACGGTTCATCCAAAATATAAAGCACGCCCACTAGTTGCGAGCCAATTTGCGACGCCAAGCGGATTCTTTGCGACTCCCCGCCAGCCAAAGTGTTGGCGGCGCGTCCCAGTGTTAAATATCCCAATCCCACGTTTTCCAAAAACCCAAGACGCGCTTTGATTTCTTTGAGGATTCGACCGGCAATTAATTCTTCTCTTTTGTCTAATTTTAATTCTTCAAAAAATTTCAGAGTTGCGAAAATACTCGTAGCGGAAACCTCTGAGATCTTTTGGTTTCCTACCGTCACCAAAAGTGCTTCTTTATTATACCGCGAACCATTACAAACTGAGCAAGGATTTTGAGACATATATTTTTCCACGTCAGTGCGCACCGCGTCCGAAGTAGTTTTTTTGTAGCGGTCCTGCAAATAGCCGATGACTCCCCTCCAATGCATATTATATTTCCACATTGAACCGGTCTTACTCCTTAAGGTCACTGGAATTTCCTCCGCTTCTTCCTCAGAAATAATACTGCTCACATCCGCAGCGCCATAAATCAAAATGCTAAATTCATCTTCTGATAGATCGCTCAGCCTGATATTTTCGTGAATATGAAAATGCTTGCACACGGCGGAGAGTGTCGTCCCTTGCCAATTATTTTTCTTATAACTCCACGGCATAATCCCTCCTTGTGCGATGGTTTTGTTACGGTCCGGCACCACTAAAGTTAAATCTATTTCTTTATTCGTCCCCAAGCCCTCACACGCCGGACAAGCGCCATATGGACTGTTAAAAGAGAAAAGGCGCGGTTCCATCTCTGGAAACTCAATCTCATGCTCCGGACACGCCAGTTTTTGATTAAAAATAATTTCCTGGAATTTATTTTCAGTTTTTTTGTTTTTTTGTTTTGAATTTTTAACTTTAGAATTTGTTTCGGATTTCGGATTTCGGATTTCGGATTTTATCTTGACCAGTCCTTCTGATAACTTCAAAGCCTTCTCCACTCCTTCAAAAATCCGCGAAATGTTACGCTCCGAAATTTCAACCTTGTCTACCAAAATATCGATGGTGTGTTTTTTGTAACGTGCCAATTTTATTTCCTCGCCGATTTTAGCTGACAATTCATATTCCTTCCCATCAACATACGCCTTAGAAAAACCACGACGAAACATCTCCGAGAGCATTGTCGAATATTCTCCTTTGCGATTGCGCACCACCGGAGAAAGAATCTCAACGTCAGGACATCCGATGTCCTTTTCGCCCTTGGACATCGGATGTCCAAGAAGAGTGCACACGTCAAAAACCCTCTCCACAATTTCATCTGTGGAAAGTTTTCTTATTTCCCGGTTGCACTCCGGACAATGCGGAATGCCAATTTTAGCATAAAGAAGTCTTAAATAGTCATGAATTTCCGTGACCGTCCCCACCGTGGAACGCGGATTATGTGAAGCCGCTTTTTGATCGATGGAAATGGCCGGTGAAAGTCCTTCAATGTAGTCCACGTCCGGTTTGTTCATCTGACCCAAAAACTGGCGGGCGTAACTGGAAAGACTTTCTAAATAGCGCCTTTGCCCCTCGGCGAAAATAGTGTCAAACGCTAAGGTTGACTTGCCACTCCCGGAAAGTCCCGTAAAAACAATAAATTTATTCCGCGGTAAATTTAAATTGATATTCTTTAAATTATGCTCTCTAGCCCCGCGTATGATTATTTCTTCTTGCATATTTTTTAGATTGTTTACCCCGTGATGAGCGTAGCGAGTTTTACGGGGTGTTCGCGCGCGCCTTTTATGATAATTTTGTCTTGCATAGCTTTTTATAAGGGAATGCCAAAAAATTCCCTTTTTGAGGTAATTTTATACTTACATATTAACCATCCAATCAATAATACACTCTATATGGAAAATATATTCTTAGCAAGGATTCCCCTTATATACTCACGTATTTAATCGGAAGCACTTTTTTGAAAACTCCGGCAATTAGAATGGAATCATTAGAGTGAATGAAAATTGGTTGGTGAATAGTGTTAGTGGAATGAGGAAAAAGTCCGACGATATCATCACTAACTTTTTTGTAACTTTTAATGGTCGCCATCCCATTAATCACCGCCACAACTATTTTTCCTTCCAAATCTTCTCCTCCCAATTCGTATTTTTCAAAAATGACATAGTCTCCATCATTAATCCCTCTTTTATCCATCGAATCACCCAAGGTTCTCACTGCGAAAAGCTTAGCTGAATCAACTTTGCGAAAAAGACTTTTGGAAATCCTAAGAAATCCATCCACATTGTCTTCCGCATAAGCCAAAGCCTCTCCGCAAGAAGCCAGCCCATAAACCGGAATGGAGAAAATATTTTTCAAATTGGCAAAACTTTCATTTTCCACTAAATATAATTTACGGCCTTTGTCACGCTTGACTAGATCTTTTTTCTCCAAGGCTTCAATCACCTGCATCACTGATTTTAGACTGTCATGCACTCCGCAACTTTCCAGATATTTTTGCAATCTATAGCCGGTCGGGTTCTCCTTCTCTTGTTCAACAAACTCCCGAATTGATTCAATAATAGTTTGTTGTTTAGCTGTTAACGCTTGCGTGTCCATAATGTTTTTTGTTTAAGTAATTATTTTAATTAATATGATAATATGTTTTACAGTGTTATAATAGCATTGTTTAACTATCACTGCAAGAACCATCCTGTGGATAATTCAAAAAAACAAAAGAAAACCCTTTTTAAGGGTTTTCTTTATAGAGACGAGTCTTAAATCATTTTTCCTAAGAAAAATCTAGTTCGCGCAATTGGCGGCAGGTGCTCCAGCTGGAGTAGCTGCGGCAGCGCCCTCTCCAAATCCAGCAGCCGGAGCCGTAGAGGATAATTGTGCCTGACATTCTTTCGGAGCAGTGGTAAACGCTGAGCAAATCGTTTTGAGAAGTGATGCCGCGTCGCGTCCATCTGCTGCCACTTGTGTATCATTAATAACCAAAGTCGGAGAACCTTGCACGCCATATTTATCATTGTCCGCACTGTTCACTTCGAACATTGGGAATTGACCTTTATAAGTGCTTTTGTCGTTAAAATCTTTCGTAACATTAAACTGCGTATCGGCTTGCGCCATGCAGGTGGCAACTTGCGAAGCACTCACTCCGGCGGTAGTCATACAAGAACTTTCCGTGCCTTGCCCGACCTTAAGAAAGCATGTTAGATAGGCGGATAATTTGGTTGGTTGATTTTTCTGGATGCAATATTGGCGGAGATTTTCATCCAATTCTTTTCGGTCTCCGGTAGCTAAATCGTTATGCATGGAATAGTTTACAAATTCCAGTGAGAAATTAATCTTGCTTCCCAAGGCTTTCACAACCGGCAAAATTCCTTTTTCAATCTGAGTGCCATAGGGGCAATAACTCATAACAAAAAGTTTTACATCTGGCTTAGCACTTTTTGGCACTTCTTTAGCCGGAGTAGCTGGGGTGCTATCAGCAGAGGCGGCGGCTGGATCAACATTCATATCCATAGCTGATGGGAAAAATTGACTCCCGTCTTTGGTCATATAAGCGGTGATTTTTTGAGTACCAACACTCACAGTCATTTTATATAATCCACTATCATCAATCATATCAGAAATATCTACTTTTGTTCCCGGTTGTACCAGATTTTTATCGATAAAATCAAGCGCCTTCGCCTTAGCTTCTTCCACTTTTAAAACTTTTTTGTGCTGAAAAAAAGTCATGAAATCTGCGCCCTTAAATTTATACCCAACCAGAGCCACCAGCACTACTGCGATGGCCACACTCAAAAGAATCACCTTCTTGCGCTCCATTTTTTTTTCCTCTTTTGGCATCTCTTGTTCTTTTTTGGATTCTTCTTTGGAAGCTTCTTTTTGTTCCGCCTCCACAACTTCCGGAACCTTATTCTCGTTATCCATTTTTTAAGTTTAGTTATTTAATTAGCTATTTAATTACCCGTTTATTTTACACTACTATTAAAATTATGACAATTTCACTTCATCTGCAACTTCCGCAACTGCGAAATTTCATCTCGAATAACGGCCGCTTTTTCAAATTCGAGGTTTCTCGCGGCGTCCTTCATTTCTTTTTCCCGCAGTTTCACATACCCCCCGATATCCTCCAAGGATTCCAATTCGCCAAAATCCCGCGTCACTTGGGGTTTGATTTCATGATCCACAATCGATTGAATTTTTTTCACAATCGTCCGTGGCGTGATGTGATGTTTTTTATTATAAGCTCCTTGCAAAGCGCGACGACGTTCTGTTTCAGAAATAGCGCGTTGCATTGAACCGGTCACTGAGTCAGCATATAGAATGACTTTGCCTTTGACGTTCCGCGCCGCGCGTCCAATGGTTTGAATGAGCGAAGTTTCGCTTCTCAAAAATCCTTCTTTGTCTGCGTCTAAAATAGCCACCAGGGAAACTTCCGGCAAATCCAATCCTTCGCGCAAGAGATTCACCCCCACCAAAACGTCGAAATCCCCCCGTCTCAAGCCTTCCAAAATCCGCACTCGGTCCAAGGTGTCCACATCGGAATGCAGATATTCAGATTTAATCTCGTTTTCTTTCAAAAATTCCGACAAATCTTCCGCTTGTTTTTTAGTGAGAGTCGTAATAAGCACCCGCTCTTTTCTTTTGATGATTTTTTTAATTTCCTCCGTCACATCCTTCACTTGCCCACGGGTTGGCTTAATTTCAAGTTCAGGATCTATAAGTCCAGTGGGACGAATGACTTGTTCTGCCACGTCCTTGTTTGATTTTTCCATTTCCCATTTCGCCGGCGTGGCCGACACAAAAATCGCCTGACTGATTTTATTTTCAAACTCAGGAAATTTCAAGGGGCGGTTATCATAGGCCGATGGCAAACGAAAACCATTGTCGATGAGAGAAGTTTTTCTCGCATGATCGCCATTATACATTCCATTGAGTTGTGGCACGGTGACATGTGATTCGTCGATGACGAGCGTAAAGTCAGAAGGAAAATAATCAATGAGTGTGTAAGGCGCTTCGCCTGGTGCGCGACCGGTGAGAAACCGAGAATAATTTTCAATCCCATTGCAATATCCAATTTCACGCATCATCTCGATGTCTTGCCGAGTTCTTCTCCGCAATCTTTCCGCTTCCAAAATTTTTCCGTCCTCAGTCAATTCTTTTAGCCGGGCGTCCAATTCCTGTTGTATTTTTCCGTAAGCTTCTTCCAAAACCGGTTCCGGCACTACGAAATGTTTAGCCGGGTAAATAAAAGTTCTTTCCAGTTTACTCAGTTCTTCGCCAGTAAGAACATCATATTCAATGATTTTTCCGATATTCTCCCCTTTAAATGTCACCCGCGTCACAATTTCCCTTCCCGGCGTGATGATTTCCAAAATATTACCCGTCAGGCGAAAACGTCCGCGCGCCAACTCATCCGAGCGATTATATTGCATTTCGATCAGCCTTTTGACGATTTCATCCCGTCCCGTCCCCTTCGTAGAGACGCGATTTATCGCGTCTTCCCGGGTATCAATTTTGTCCGTTCGCCCTTCAGTCGCAATAAATCGCGCCTCTACATCTGATGCAACCACCAATTCCAACATACTCTCCTTATAATACTCCGGGCTCCCTAAACCATAAATGCAAGACACCGAAGCGCAAATGATAACATCTTTGCGACTCATGAGAGCGGCTGTGGCGGCGTGACGCAAGCGATCAATCTCATCGTTGATCTGAGATTCTTTTTCAATGTAGGTGTCGGAAGAAGCAATGTAGGCTTCCGGCTGATAATAGTCATAGTACGATACAAAATATTCCACCGCGGATTTGGGGAAAAAAGTGCGAAACTCCTGAGCGAGTTGCGCCGCGAGAGTCTTGTTCGGTGCAATAACCAAAGTCGGCTTTTGAATCTTCTCAATCACGTTAGCAATCGTGAAAGTCTTCCCACTCCCCGTCACCCCGAGAAGCGTCTGAAATTTCTTGCCAGCCAAAAGCCCCGCCGTCAATTTCTCAATAGCTTGCGGCTGATCACCTTCCGGTTTGAATTTTGATGAAATTTTAAATAAATTTTCCATAATAACTGTTACAACGTTTAGTGTTTTTTATTTTCTAACATAGAGTCCTTTATATAGGACTATATAGAAGTCGCTATCTTATACTAAATCCAGCCTATCATATTTACTGTTTTGAAAGCAAAACTATTCTCTTCTCCATTTGACAATTCGCACCCCCCCCCTCATATACTTACCAAAGGCTCTTTAACAATAAAATTCAACCTAAAAAAGGAGGTGGTGCGGTTGTTTGTGATGAATTGGTCTAATATTTCTGAAAGTCTACTGATTTTAAACTGAAATCAAAAAAAGGAGTTGTGAAATGAAAAAGATTATTCTAGTGGCTTTGTATTTTTTCTTTGGGCTTATTCCACAAATTTTTGCCAATACTTTTCATGATATCCCCCAAGAATTGCCTTATGGTGCGTTCACTTCTTATTATCACTTATTTGATTACAATGATGATGAATATTTATATTATTCCACGATTACTACTAATTTTCGCGTTGAATATTCTTGGTTGCCTGATGCTAGTAGCTTAGCTTTTATTCTTTCCCCTAGTCATTATTCC
>JBBREE010000037.1:0-9299 GCA_038203255.1 Candidatus Moraniibacteriota bacterium
GGAACCCTTATTTATAATGATACAAAAAAAACCGTTATAGAAATTACTGAGATTGGGCAACGGGTTCTGGCGGCGCGAGGAGGAAAGGGTGGACGAGGAAATTTCTATTTTAGAAGTGGCTCGGCAACTAGTCCGAAAAAATTTGAATTGGGTAAGCCCGGAGAAGATTTTGATTTTAGAATGGAGTTGCGTCTCATTGCCGATGTAGGTCTTATCGGACTTCCTAGCGCTGGAAAATCATCTCTTTTGAATGAGCTCACCGCGGCTAATGCTAAGGTAGGAGCATATCACTTCACAACTCTTGAGCCTAATTTGGGCGTAATGGACAAGATTATCTTGGCAGATATTCCAGGGCTTATTGAAGGAGCCTCTGCCGGTCGAGGGTTGGGGATAAAATTCTTACGTCATATCCAAAGGACTAAGGTCCTTTTGCATTGTCTTTCTTTAGAATCTGACGACTTGATGCGAGATTATAAGATTATTCGTCAAGAACTTGCAAGCTATGACCCGGAATTGGTGCAGAAAAAAGAATTAGTACTTTTGACTAAAACTGATCTTATCACTCAAGAAGCTCTTGCAGAAAAGAAACGGGAGCTTAAAGTGGAAGGAGAAATTGTAACGGTTTCTATCCATGATTTAGACAGCCTAAAAAAACTTGAGAAGAAAATTATACAATTATTGTAATAATTTTTCACTATGTTATCATAAAAAGATAAACAATTAAGAACAAATAAAAAAAAATAAAAATATGTTTTTTATGCAACCGAGCAAAAGTAGAATTCCTCTCGGGCAAAGAGCGGCGGATGGAATAACTCGTATAGTGGGAAGTTGGAAGTTTATCATTATCCAAAGTATCATTTTGGTTATCTGGATGATTTTAAATGTTGTCGCTTGGATGCAACATTGGGATCCATATCCATTTATTTTGCTCAATTTAGTTTTAAGTTTTCAGGCGGCTTATACCGCCCCGATCATTCTTATGAGTGAAAATCGTGAAATGGATCGAGAAAGGAGAAAAAACGCACTTGATCTGGCTACGGACAAAAAGGCGGAGAGAGAAATCGCGCAAATTCAATTAGAACTTACTCGTTTGGAACAAGAAAAAATTGATCGTATCTTACAAATATTAAGTGAGAAAAAACAAGTCTAATATGCTAGATGAAACTACTAGAATTATAATAATTTCAGCAGTTCTGCTTTGGACAATCCCTTGGAAGGGAGTAGCGCTTTGGCGAGCCGCTCGCAATCAGGAAAAAATTTGGTTTATTGTGCTTTTTCTGGTCAACACGCTAGCTATTCTAGAAATACTTTATATTTTTATTTTTTCAAAAAAGAACAAACGGAAGGTGGTTTCCGGGGTAAAAAGTATTAGGGAGATAATTAATGATTCTAATCCTTGAGATATATAAATTTATGTATTGGATTTTTTTAATTCTTTTTATTATCACCGTCCTCATCCCTGACTTAGTCCGGGGGGATTTTTTTTTCCTATCGGAAGCGCGTGCTGAAGAGATTGCTATTTTTTTAATGGGAGCTCTAGCTTTTTCTATTATTTTAAAAAATGAGCAACAGATAATTTTTCATAAAAAAGAAAAGGCGAAGGATGAAAAGAGGATAGAGCAAACCGTAAAAGATTTAGTAGAATCATATAGTTACATTGGAGAAGTTAACCGAAAAATGGATATTTTAATGGGTATCGCGCTTGGAATAACTGATCGGTCAGTGCTTAGCAAAACGCATGAAAATGAAACGTATGCTTCAATCGTTAATGCGGCTAATTCTTTGTTAAAAGCTGATTTTACTTCCTTGAAATTCATAGAGATTAAAAACTCTAAAACGAAAAAGGAACTTCTTTCCGAAGAAGGAGAGTCTATTAAAAACAAGGTGTTAGTGTCTATGAAGGAGAATGTTTATACTAAAAAATATAAAGATAGCTTAATTATATCTTCGGGACAAGAAGTTAAGGGTATCAAGAGTTATTTAATTTTACATAAATACGATCAAGAAGAGGAGGGTAACCCGAAAAATCTGGAAATCCTTAAAGTTTTTGTTTCTCAGGCGCTTTTTGTTTATTCTTACACCCACCCTCAGGAAGACAGCAAAGAAGAAGCCGTGTGCACCCCATGCCCTCGATTGTAGCATTGGGAATAAATTTAAAAAACCTCCGACAAGCGGAGGTTTTTGTTACATAGTAGGGCGATGTTATTTGGTTGTTGGATAATTCTTTTGCTTCCAAGTGATGAGTCCGTCTGAAAGGGTTTGGGCATTTAGAATGCCGGCGTCAAATAGTCTGACGGCGCCCTGGAAAGCACTTATGCCATCATTATCATAAAGAATAATTTTCCCGCCTAGTGGAAGTTCATGGCGACGACTTTCCAGGTTATTGAGAGGGATATTCACCGACCCAGATAGATGTTCTTGTAAATATTCGCTTTTATCCCTTACATCAATCAGATATAGCTTAGTATTGCTTGATAAGAGGGCCTCAAGTTCGTCGCTCTTGATGTAGGAAACCTTAGCTTGATCCGAGGAATAGGTTGGATTACCAGCTTTTATAGTGGGTTCGAATTCGTTCTTCCATTGCGTAAGCCCTCCTTCTAAATATGCGATATTTGTAAAGCCATTTTCCTTGAGATATTGCATTGCCTGGGCTTCGTTAGGGGTGATGCCCAAATCATCAATTAGAAAATAGGTATATTCTTTTTTGAAAGTAGCCGTTTCATTTTCTAGGTTAGTAATATCAATGTTTTTAGAATCAAGAATATGTTCATTGCCGAAGCTTTCTGCTTCACGCAAGTCAAGAATTAAAAGCTGATCCTTAGCTTCAATTTTTTTAGCCAGATCGGTAGCATTTATGCTGGGGAAATTTTTAAATTTTTCTTCATTAGTTACATTGCTATTTTGACTGAGTTGGGATGCCTTTTTTTGACCTAAAATACTAGAGCGCAGGAAAAACAGGGAAATAATTAGAATAATAAGAATAAAGCCAATTAAAATAATTAAGGCCTCGTTCTTTTTTTCATTTGGATATTGCATTTATTTTTTTTATTTATTTTAAAAGACTTCCAATAAATTCAGGATAGCCATTTACAAAATCGGTTACATTTATCTTATTTTTACCTTCTAATTGAACTTCCTCTAAAATAATAACTCCTTCGCCTGTCTGGACAGCTACTTTTTCGCCGTCTTGAAAAACCTCTCCAATTTGGCGACTGGCGGCACCAGCATATTCGAGTAAGGATATACTAACTAATTTGAGACGTAAATTACAGCCGTCCTTTTCCAGATAAGTGAAAATTCCTGGCCAAAGAAAAAAAGCTCGAAAGCTATTGTAAAGAGAAACTGCGCTATCAGTCCAAAGTATTTTTCCATCAGATCGTTCAATTAACTGACAATTAGTAGCTTGTGATTCATCTTGCACTCGGGAGGGTATTTTTCTTTCGACCCAAAGAGGGAGCGTTTTAACGAGTAGTTCGGAAGAAATCTCTGCTATTTTTTTTAAGAGTTCTGGATATTTTTCTTCTGGAGTGATGGGAATTCTTTCTTGGGAAATTATTTCTCCGGTATCAATTCCTTCATTCATAAGCATGACTGTAGTACCAGTTTCCAATTCGCCATCAAGAATGGCATTTTGTACTGGAGAGGGACCCCGATATTTAGGCAAGAGAGAGGCATGAACATTTAGCGCCCCAAAACCAGGAAGCGCCAAAACTTCTTTAGGGAGGATGCGTCCATAATCAGCGACGATAATAAGATCTGGCTTTTGGGCTTTTAGGTCGCCAATCGTTTCTTCGTCAAATTTATCTGGTTGGAAAATTTGTAAATTATTTCCTTCAGATAATGTTTTTACAGCTGATTTTTGAATTTTTTGCTCGCGGCCTATTTTCTTATCCTTTCCGGTGTAAACAGAAGTTATGTGATAATTATTCCTTATGAGTTCTTGCAGGATAGTTGCCGCAAAAGAAGATGTCCCCATAAAAACGGTGTTTAATTTAATTGGATCCGGCATAAAGATATTTATTATTTTATTTTATTATTGGCGATCGATAAATAAGACTCCGTCCAAGTGATCAATCTCATGTTGCAATGCGCGAGACAACATCCCTTCGGCCTTAAAGATTATTTCTTCCCCGTTTTTATCTAAGGCTTTTACTGTAACTTTTTTATGTCTTTTGATTGGTATGAATTTACCCGGGAAAGAGAGGCACCCTTCTTCTGAAAATTCTTTCCTCCAGGATTTATATTTTATTCTGGGATTAATGATAATATGTGTTTTGCCGTCTATTTTTATAATACAGAGTCGCACAGAGGCACCTACTTGGGGAGCTGCGAGACCCAGAGCGTTCCCATTGTCTTCCATCGTTTCAAGAATGTCAAAAATAAGCTCTTTAATAGCCGGATCTTTGGGATTTTTAATATTTTCATTCTTTTTTCTCAGAATGTCGTTAGGATAAGTAAGTATAGGTAAGACCATAAGTTTTATGTTATTGAGATTGGATCAACATCAATTAGCCAGCCGGTTTTTAGTTTTTTTAGTTCCGCTTCAAGTTTTTCTGGTCGGAGTGTTTTTTTATATTTAATAATAATTTGTCTGCGAAAGCGTCCGCGAACTTTGGGTACGAAAGAATCCTGTGCCTCGGTTACTTTAATGCCAGAAATACTTTCTAAAATTTCATAAACTTTACGCGCTTCATTTTCTACTTTAGGAAAAAGATAATCTTGAAAAACTAGTTTGATAAGATGCCCGAAAGGTGGAAATGAAAGCGCTTCTCTTTCTTTTATTTCAAAATCAAAGAAGGCTTCATAATTTCGCTCGGCACTGAATTTAATTAATTTATTCTCCGGTTGGAATGTTTGAATGACGATGCTTCCGGGAAATTTGGCACCGGGACGAGACACTCTGCCGGAGAGTTGCACTAAATTTTCATAAAACCGCTCATAAGCCGAAAAATCAGGGATAGAAAGAGCATTATCTGTGTCTATTATAGCAACTAAAGCCACATTAGGCAAATCCCAACCCTTGGTAATCATCTGTGTTCCGACTAAAATGTCAAGTTTATGATTGGAAAATTCTTGATATATTTTAGCCTGATAGGTGCCATCCTTAGTCAATTGACTGTCTAGACGCGCTACTTTGGCTCCGGGAAAAAGATTTTTAATCTCTTTTTCCACTTTTTGAGTGCCCAGACCGACATTTTCAAAAGTAATACCTTGGCATTTGGAACATTTAGGTATAATAGATGTTTTATAAGTGCATTGTAAACAACGATAATATCCTTTTCCATCATAAGTTAGGGCGCGGTCGCATGTAGGACACTTGAGAACGGTCTTACAATCTTTGCACACAGAGAAACTACTCATTCCTTGGCGATTCACAAAGAGAACTGATTGTTGTTCATTTATTAGCGCATAATCAATTTCACTTTTCAATTTTTTACTGATGCAGGTATAATTTTTTACCCATCTTTCTTTTCTCATATCCACAATCTCGGTCACAGCGGACAGTCCGCTACCGGGCGATTTCTTGCTGAGCGGACTGTCCGCTTCTAAAATTAGTCTTGGTAGTTCTAGTAATGTAAATTCCTTATTCTTCGCGTGATAATATGATTCCACTGCTGGCGTAGCCGAACCACGCACTAGGGGACATTTGAAAATTTCAGCCAATTTTTCTGCGACGGTTCTGGCATCATAACGAGGGTTCATATCCCATTGTTTATAGGACATATCCTGCTCTTCATCAATGACGACGAGACTCAGCTTTTGAAACGGGGCAAAAACGGCCATGCGTGTGCCGATAATGATTTTGGCTTCGCCGGATCTTATCCGTTGCCAATTGCCATAGAACTGCCCCTTAGTGATATTACTCGTGAGAAGCGCAATTTCTTCCGCAGGAAAATATTCGGAGTAGCGCTCCAACGCTTGAGGCGTTAAGGTTTTTTCCGGCACTAGGATTAAAAATTGGGCGTTCTTTTCTTTTTTCCTTATTTCTAAAATAGAATGGATATAAACCTCGGTCTTGCCACTTCCAGCCGGTCCAAAAAGTAGAAATTTGTTTTTTTGTTTGACAATTTTCTCAACCGATGATTTCTGTTGGTTTGTCAGAACGATGTCGGCGCCCCCTCTCTCGTACTCGGTAGAGGGTTGGGGAGAGGGCAAGATCCTCCGTGTTTTCACGCGTTTAGGCACAAAACCCTTCATCACCACCCCGAGCGGAGAAATAAAATAAGCCGAAATAAACTGCGCAAGCCTAATTTGTTCTTCAGTTAAAAAATTTTCTTCAAGAACGGAGGTGATTTTTTTCAGTTCGATATTACCCAATCTTTTGAAATCTTTGCGATTACCCAAAACTACCCCTTCCACTTGGCGATGGAAGAGGGGAATGGAGACTAGTGTTCCAATCGGAAATTCTGTTTCTGATAAATATGAAAAAGATTGACTTCCGGTTAAAGGCAATTTAGTTAAGGGTATGATTTCTAGTATAAATTTTTCAGTCTTTTTTATCATAATGTAATTTTAGCACCATTATTAATCTTTTGCTAAAAAACAAACCTTGAGGTATCATTAATACAATATGAAGCGAAAAATTTTCATTAGTTTGGATATCCCCGAAAAAGTCAGAAAAAGGCTTGTTTTGACGACGAAAAAGTGGGAAACTTTGCCGATCAAATGGACGCGGGCAGTTAATTTGCATTTTACACTGGTTTTTTTGGGTTTCGTAGAAGAAGATGATTTAGCTGATATTTGCGAAAAAATCAGGAAATTCGCCCTTAAAAACAACGCTTTTGACATCGAATTTGGTCAAATTGAACTCTTCCCGTCGGTTGATGAACCGCGCTCCGTAGCGCTTACGGGTGAGCCTTCAGAGGAACTTAAGAATTTGATTAATACTTTAGAAGATGGATTGGGAATATCCAGTGCTCCAAAAAAATCTTTCCGTCCCCACATTACTCTTGGTCGCATCAGAAAAAATCCTTGGGAGGCGTTAGAAGAAAAGCCGGAAATCTCGGAAAAATTCTCTTTACATCTTGGCGTGGAAGCGGTGGACATTATGGCGAGTGATTTTGAAAACGACGAGCAAGAATATTCCGTCATCGAAAGCTGTCCCTTGGAATAGTATTTGGTGTTGAATATTTAGTATTTCGTATGGGTTTAAAAGACAAAATATTAGGCGTGAAAATAGATAATCTTTCTAGGGAGGATATCCTAGTAAGGATAGAAACTTTTTTATCCGAACCTCGTTTCCATCAAATTGCCACAGTCAATCCGGAATTTATTCTAGAAGCACAAAGAAATTCTGATTTTAAAAAAGTCTTGGACGAGACTGATTTGAATGTGGCGGATGGGGTCGGAATTAGCTTTGCTTTTTTGCGTTTTGGCAAACATCTAAAAGTCAGGCTGACCGGCGCAGATCTAATGCTGGAAATTTTGCGGATGGCTAATGAAAAGAATCTGAATGTTTTTTTGGCGGCCAAAAAAGACGGCCTTTCCACTTGGAGAGAAACTAAAGAAGCTATCTTGAAAAATTATCCTAATTTAAAAATATTCGGTGATGATTATGATATAAATAACATTTCTAATCCTTCCATACGACCATATAAGGAAGTGGTGAGTGATGATAAGTTTATTTCTGATATAGTATTTTGCAATTTCAGTGCTCCATTTCAAGAGCTCTTTCTAAATAGCCAAAAATGTGATACAATACGACTTGCTATGGGAGTGGGTGGATCATTTGATTTCCTCACTGGAAAAGTTCGTCGCGCGCCTGTTTTTATGCAACGTATCGGGCTGGAATGGTTCTGGCGAATCTTCCAAAAGCAAGATTGGGAAAGTAAAAAGAAAAGGCTAAAAAGAATTTTCCAGGCGGTTATCGTTTTTCCGATTAGGGTAATTTTTAATAAATAAAACTATGTCAAAAACAATTAAAATTGTGCGGACAACTTACCTCTATTTGGCCACATTCGTCAGTCTCCTTTTTCTAGCTATCGGTACTGGAACGTTTACTAATAGTGTGCTCAAGGCCTATGTTTTTCCTAAGGCGGAAAAGGGAGGTTACAGTCGTTGTAATGAACAACCTCCGGTTTATGGACTGGATGGTCTTAAGGCTTCACCGGTGGCAACAGAAGATCAAAAAACGCAGATTGACAATCTCATTAGTGATTATGAAAATTGGAAAAAGAATAACACCGGCGAAGAATGTTACAGCGCGGAAAGGCAAGGTAAGATGGTCGATTCACTGACGATGGTTCTTGTCGCTTTCCCGATATTCTTATTTCATTGGAAAATTGCCAAAAAAGAGAAGGAAGAAAAAGAAATTTGATTTTAAAAAAATACTCATATGGAAACTAAAAAAACCAGAGTTAGATTTGCACCCAGCCCAACCGGATTTTTACATATTGGAGGATTAAGGACGGCTCTTTATGATTATCTTTTCGCCTCGCATACCGGCGGAGATTTTGTCTTGAAAATTGAAGATACTGACAGAAAGCGTTTTGTTGAAGGCGCGGTGGAAAACCTGATAAACTCGCTAGACTTTTTAGGACTTGATAGAAATGAAGGCGTGATACTGCATAGCAGCGCTGTAGGGGCTAAACACCTACAGGAGGTTGAATCAAAAAACTATCCGGGAGTTTTGGAAATTGGAGAATTTGGCCCATACATCCAATCTGAAAAATTGGAAGTGTATAAGAAATACGCCGAACAACTCGTGAAAGATGGTCACGCTTACTATTGTTTTTGTGAGCCGGAAAGACTGGAGGAAATGCGCGCGGAGCAAACAGCCTTGAAGCGTCCACCACTCTATGATCGCTATTGTTTGGTAAATGTTACGCCGGAAGAGGTAAATGCGCGCCTCAAAGAAAATTGTACTTATACTATTCGCCTCAAAATTCCTAAAGATGAAACTATTGAATTTGAAGATTTGGTGCGAGGCAAGGTGAAATTTGAAACTAATTTAGTGGATGACCAGGTGATTTTAAAATCAGACGGTTTTCCAACTTATCATTTGGCTAATATTGTGGACGACCATGATATGCAAATTACCCACGTCGTGCGTGGCGAAGAATGGCTTTCGAGTGTACCTAAGCATCTATTACTGTACCGCTTTTTAGGCTGGGAACCGCCAATTTTTGCTCATTTACCCCTTCTTCTTAATGCTGACAAGAGTAAGCTCTCCAAACGTCAGGGGGATGTGGCCGTGGAAGATTATATCAAAAAAGGATATTTAAAAGAAGCTATTATAAATTTTGTAGCGTTTTTGGGCTGGAACCCGGGCGGGGGAGAGACGAAAGAAATTTTCACCT
>JBBREE010000038.1:0-8680 GCA_038203255.1 Candidatus Moraniibacteriota bacterium
ATAAAAATGAAAAAAACATTCCAACTTATTTTTCTAGTAGCGCTTTGGTTTTTTGTTTTGCCTAATTATTCCCAAGCCGCCACCTCAGTCACGCAGTATGGCATCACTTGGAATTTTGACCGCGACTACACGGTGGGACAATTTGTGAACGGTGACTTCTGGGTTTTGGGACCGGTGAATATAATAAGTATCACGCCTGATTTCGATGGTTCACACAATGGCTGGATGGTTAATATGAACAGTCGCTCAAATGGTTTTGATACGCGCGCTTCCGGTTTTGACGCTAGTCTGATTCATCCCTTGCCATACATCGCTCAGCCGGGAGACGCCATAATTAAGGCTGTTTCTGAAGAACCCTTTGATGAGTCTCCTAGGCCAACCCTAAAAACCACAGCTGTTTTGATAGTAGTGGGAGAAGTGCCTGAAAATAATGGGAGCACCATATTCAGGCCATCTTTTTTCGGGACGGAAAGGGTTTTTCATTCTATTGATGAAATAAATCCAAATTTGATTCCTGCTATTCCAATCCCGACAGGATTAACTCCGCCTAGTTATGCTTGGGTGATAAAGAGATTTAAAATGATGCAACTGGATATTGATAGCTGTTGTAATAGTGAAAGCATTCGCGCGGTGGATAATTTTTGTGAGGGGGTTTTTAGCCACGCCTGTAGTTATGGCGGTCGGGTGGCGCTGGATAATGGTGATGGAGCTTTAAAACTAATGCTTCAGGATAGCTATGAAAATAAAAGAGAAGCTCTTATATATTATTTGCAATTTGGACTGGATCTTTATTATCAAATGAAACAAGGGATTAGATGGTATCCCAATGGCGGGCATGGGAGCGGTAGAAAATTGCCGATTATTTTTGCCGGTATTATTTTGGAAAATGATGAGATAAAAAATGCAGTAAAAAATGTTTCTAAAGAAGCTGGAGACAGTTCAGTTTTTCAAGAGGACGGATTTCTTAACAGAGGAGTAATTAATAATACGGTTATTTTTGGAGCTGGGGGAAATTATTGGAGTAATGTTGTGACTGATTATGATTCAAGAACTTCCAAAGATCCTTATGGATATATTGACGGAGGGCATGTTCCTGGAACAAGTTACCAATCAGGGATAAATTCTATGATTTGGAAAGGTCCGGCGATGGCAATGAAATTTATGCCGGAAGTTAAAACTATTTGGGACAATCCTTCATTTGAATATTATACTGATCGATGGGTTGCTCTTGGAGCTTGGGCGCAAACTGATCCTTGTGCACCTGTGATGGGCTATTGTGTTGGAGGAGAAAACGCTGGCAGAGTATGCACCTATTCCAATCCTGCAGTCTGCGGAACAGGTGGCTGTGGTGGCGGAATCTGTCCCTCCGGAACCTATGCTGGACAACCTTGTGGAGCAGGAATTGGGCCAGATGGGGCGGGCGGGTGTGGATCGGTGCGTTGCACTAATTCTGGCGCTGCTTTTTGGCAAGTAACTTATGGGCCTGATCCGAATAAGCCCGGTGATTGCATCAGAGACGACGATCCAAGTGACGGTATAGGCAGATTCCCAAGTGAACACGGCTTAAGAGCGAATACGGGTGGCTATCAAAGTGGTTTTGTTAATGCCCTTTGGAGTGCGTATCGTAATAATTATAAGCGTACATTTCCAGCTACTCGCACTGATGTTGATAATTCTTCAGCCGTTAATACCACAGATTCTCTTCTAACTTTACGCAATTCTCTTGGATTTTCAATGAATAGTACTGCTTGGCAAGTCGATTCTGCTACCGGCGATGTCAATTGCGATAGTATTTCCAATACTACTGACGCACTTCTACTTCTTAGATTTTCTTTGGGGCTTTCGATGGGGGAGACGGGGTGGTGTGAAGAATAAAAAAAATGTTTATTTAATGAATTAAGTGTGAATAAAATAAAAAGAATTGACAATGAGCCAAAAACACTTGCGCGAATATTGAGGTTTTAGTATAATAAATTTAAAGAAGGAATAATATTTCTGAAAAAATAATCAGCTAAAAAATATGGATAAAAGTAAATATAAAATTTTGCCCTCGACGATTCTTTTTGCAGTTCTCCTGATTTTAAGTTTGGTTTTTATCGGAGAATTAATGATTAGCGGTAATAGCAAAAAAAAGAGTACTGTTACGGCCGTTAATAGTGATGTGTGGTTTTCTTCGGATAAAGAAAAAGTCAAAGCCGGAGAAAGTTTTGATGTAGCCGTGTATATAAATACTAAAGGAAAACAAATCGGCGCCTTTGCCTTTGATTTTAATTTCAATCAGAAAGATATGACAGTGGACATTGCCAGTGGGAAAGATGGCCTGGACAAAGGCCTAGACAGTGGCAATTTCATTTTGTTGTCAAATCCAAATGATGTTGCTAGCGGGCATTTCAGATTTTCCGGTATATGCGCGCAAGATTGTGTGAACGGTGAGGGAAAGTATCTGGCCATAGTCCATGCCAAGGCCAAGACAGATATTAATTTTGCCGATATGGGTAATAGTTTGAAAGTAAAAGAGTTGACTAATGATTTGGGTAAAGCTATTGCTTTTGAAGATAAGGCCGGCGCGATTACTATAAAATAAAAAATTTTTAATAATAAAAAAATGAAACAAAAAATCGTAGGCATTCTAATTGTGGGGTTTTTAGGACTAGTCACACTATCTTCGAAAGTCCAAGCGGCTGAAGGGGATGTGTGGATAACTCCTGTCGATCAAAATATTGAAACCAGTCAATATTTTGATGTGGAAATTCATGCTAATACCGGAAGCAAACAGATTGGGGCTTTTAATCTGTATTTTGATTTTACCGCTGCTGACCTTACCATTGACACTGGTAGAGGTTCGGGCGGAGTTGACAAGGGGGCGGATGCCTCAAACTATAATATAATGGTTAATCCTGATGATCTGGCTAATGGTCATTTTAGAATTGCGGGAATTTGTGCCAGCGGTTGCGCTTCGGGTACTAATGTTCATTTAGCTACGATTCACAATGTTTCTTCTGCTGCCTTTGCTTCGGGAACCTCTACTTTAGCCTTGAGGTTGAACGAGCTTACTAATGAACTCGGGGTGGCTCTAGCGACAGGAGCAAAAACCGGTGCAATCATTACCCATGTCTCCGGAGACACGAGTGGGCCGATTGTTTCTGGTGGATCTCCAACTGGCACTCTGCCCGGAGGAACGACCGGCGCGACTTTGGCTGTGACTACAAATGAAAACGCTACTTGCAAATTTGGTATCATCAGTGGCACGGCCTATGCCTCAATTGCCAATACTTTCACGACTACTGGAGGGACTAATCACAGCGAAACACTTTCCGGGTTGCACGATGGGACGAACTATCATTATTATGTCAGATGTTCGGACGGATCTAGCAATCTGGACACTTTTGATTACGCAATCAGTTTCAATATTAGTAATGCCCCGACCAATATAGCTCTTTCTAATGCGGCCATCAATGAAAATCAGGCTGTTAACACGGTAGTGGGAGCTTTAACTACGACTGACGCCGACAGTGGAGACACGCACGCATATTCTCTAGGTTGCAACATTTCAGGAGCCAATGACAGTTCCTTTAATATCTCAGGTAGTAATCTTCGCTCTAGCGCTTCCTTTGACTATGAAACTAAGAATTCTTATGATATTTGTATCCGGACCAATGATGGCACCAGCACTCCATTTGATAAGAATTTCACCATCACTGTTAATAATTTGGACGATGTCGCGCCGGTTATCGCCGAAGTAACGCCAGTAGCTACTCCAACAACAGACAATACTCCTAATTATGTTTTTACCACTGACGAAACTGGTACTATTGCCTACACAGGTGATTGTTCTAGCGCTAATACTTCCGCTAGTATCGGTAGCAATACGGTAACGTTTAACACATTGGCTGATGGAGTACATAGCAATTGTACAGTAAAAGTGACCGATGCCAGTGGCAATGCTTCTAATATCCTTAACGTCCCAAGTTTTACGGTGGATGCAACCATCCCAACCATCGTTTCTATCTCTTCGACTAAGGCGAATGGTATTTATACTACCGGAACAGTCATCGATATTAATGTTATTTTTTCTGAAAATGTCACTTCTACAGGTGATGTCACTGTTACTCTGGAAACCGGTTCTACGGATAGGTCTTGTACATTTACGGTTTCCGGCACGAATTCTGGAACATGTAACTATACTGTTCAAGCCGGGGATACCTCGGGTGACCTTAATGTTAATAATATTGCAGGAGTTATTAAAGATGTTTCCAATAACACACTTGTTAACTTTACCCCGACAACTAATTTAGCTGCGAATAAGGCCTTGGTCATTGACACTACTGCTCCGATAATTACAGTTAATCAAGGAACAGACACCGGCCCAACCGGGGATGATACGATTAACTTGACAGCCACCGACACTAATATAATCACTTCTAGCTCAGCTTATGGATTTAGTGTGGATAACACTTGTAATGCCAGCGATACCTATGGCACAACATTTACGAGCGGTGTCAGTTTTCACATCACCACTAATCATACGGACTATCTTTGTGCTAAAGCAAGTGACGGAGCCAATACCACTTATCAGTTAGTGGGACAGCTTAATGTCGCAGATGTGAATGCCCCAGTTATCTCTAGTGGTTCTCCGACGGGTGATCTATCAAGTGGGACCACGAACGCCACCCTTTCAGTTACGACAGATGAAAATGCTACTTGTAAATATAGTGTCGCTAGTGGCACAGCCTACGATGCAATCTCTGATATCTTTACCACAACAGGCGCGAGGACTCATACTCAAGCGATTTCAGGACTGACCGATGGGACAGACTACGATTATTATGTCAGATGTAGCGACTCACTGGGGAATAAAAGCTCCAGCGACTATCATATCGGCTTTAGCGTAGCTTCAGTAGAAGAGATAAATGTGGATGATGAAAGCAGTGATGTTTCAGAGGATGATATTTCCACTCCGTATCTCAAAATAGCTACCTATGTAAAAGAAAAACTAACGGGCAGTAAAACATTCTATTCCAAAAAGAAAGAGTTTTCTTTCAAAGGAGATGATAATGCCCTAGCTGGTGGAGAAGTGAGACTGTATAAAGGATCTTCGAAAGAAGACAAGGATAGTGTGGGCAGTAATGGAGAGTGGCAGCTTAAAGTTAAGGAAAAAGACAATAAAACCTACGACTATAAGATTAAATATTATGATGCGTCAGGCAAGGAAATAAAATCCAAAAAGTTTTCAGTGAAAGTTGATGCACAAGATCCGGAATTGACCGACCTGCCGGCAAAACTTTACAAAACTAAAGGAGCTGTCGTTTGGTGGAAAGCGAAGGATAATTTGGCCATTACAAGATTTAAGGTTTATTTTAATGGAAAAATAGACAATATCAATGCTGATCAAAACGGAAAAGACGTGGAAACTAAAGCGACCTTTACCTTACCGAGCGATATTCTAGCTGGTACTTATCCTATAGACATTAGGATTTATGACAAAGCTGGAAATACGACGCTTGTTCATACGGATATAGTAGTACAATAATAAGAGGGATTATTAATCTCTGATAGATATAAAAAGCGGATAATTAAGTTATCCGCTTTTTGTCGTTCGTGCGCTCATTAAAATGAGATTTCAATTTTTATAATTTTGAATATTATGCTATACTTTACGCAGATTAGTGTATTAATAATCGGATAAAAAAAGTTTTATTATAGTTAAGTTAAAAAATAAATATAAAAACATTCAGGCTTGAATAATAGAAATAAATATTAAAAAAACCTTATTTAAAGATAAAAAAATGGAAGTTTAACAGCCCTAGGCACGGACGGGATAGACAAGAGAGCTAGCGGAACTAATTATAATATCCTAGAAAATCCGGATGATACTGCCAACGGGCACTATCGGTTCGCAGGAACTTGTAACAGTGGCTGTGCCAATGAAACTAACGTCCATCTATTTGCTATTTTCCGGAGATATTTCCTCCCATTACATTAAGATACTTAATTATATCTAAGATAAATCAAAAAAGGGTAAAGCAATTTATTCCAACAGAAAGAGTTTTTCCTTCCCTAAAAACAACAGTAACGAAGAAAAAATAATTTCTTTCACCCTGCCGAGTGGCATCCCGGCTGGAACTTATCCGATGGATATACGGGCTTATGACAAAGCCGGAAATAAAACAATCGCGCATACCGAGGTGGTGGTGAGATGACGGTTGCTTGATAAAAAACAATGAATCAAAAAACATTAAAACATGTAAGTATTTGAGCATGAAGATGAAAAGAAGCTTACAATATATTTTTCTCCTAGCTCTTTGTTTTTTTGTTTTGCCGATAATGCCGGTCAAAGCTGACACTTCAATTTCTCAATATGGTATAACTTGGACCTTTGACCAGGACTACACTGTGGGGCAATTTGCTAATGGGGACTATTATGTCATAGACCCGGGAGATGGAGTAAATATTATTAACATAACACCTAAATACGCGGTGGACGTAAATGGTCGGGAGATGAATGGTTCTATGATTAATCCTCCTTATGATAAGCAAGGTTACGATAGCACGCGTGATTATACAGCCAGTTATAATGTGGCTAAAGAAGTTTCAGTTGGAAACCCACTGATGATAAATGCGGGAGATTCCTTAGTGTCTTCCATAAGTGTTGATCCTTACCCAGGTGCAAATAATAGTTATTTAAAAACGGCGGCGGTATTAACTTGCCTTTCAATAGTGCCCGAGGCGGGAAGTTTTAGGCCTGGCTATAGCGATCCTGAAAAAACTATTTATAATAAAAGTAATTTAAATTATTCATTCCTAGCTAAGCTTCCGCGCGTCGCATCTGCTCCTAATATAGAAGATTGGGAACCAAAATTTCAGCGAGTCTGGTTGGACCATCTGGTTAACTATTCCAATAGAACTCTTCATCCGGCTGATAATATGCAAAATTATGGACGAGATCTCACTGCCGAGGTTGGGACGGGGGCATTGCTTTTGCAATTGGATTATTCTGATGCAGAAAAAGAAAAATTGTTAATTAATTACGTGCAAGTTGGAATTGATCTTTATAGTATTATAAAAGCGGGAGGAAAAGCAAACTGGGTAAATAATGGAGGGCACGAAGCAGGAAGGAAATGGCCAATTCTTTTTGCAGGGATAATGTTAAATGATGATGGAATGAAGAATGTTGGCCAAAAATCGGGAGATTATCTATATTTGTCGGGTTATGGTCCCCAAAATGCTCCGGCTGATTATATTCATTTCGGTGAGGATGACCAAACTTTTTATGTTTCTCAGCTCGATGTCGATACCTCAAATGCTTCAAGCTGGGATCCGGATATTAGAGGTGGAGAACCTTATCCGTATACTAATCAAATGATGCATATGCCAGAGTGGGCAATTTTACATACGACAAGTTTGGCAAATTCTAATTCGGCGTGGGGGGGCTATATATCGGGGCGTGAATGATTATAGCTGGCCGGGATTTATCTTAGCGGCTCACATTATGGATGCTAAGAAAATATGGAATCACGATGCTTTATTTGATTATATGGATAGAGATATGGCAATTAAAAAAGGAGATGCTGATCCTTTTGGCTATCAAGTTGTCGGTGAAGTTATCGATGTAAAAGGCAGAGCCTATAGTGATTTTCAGGAAGAAATGTGGGACACTTATCGGGCTAATTATGGCCCCATCGGACCATTATTCTCATATCGCTATGACGTTAACTCTTCTTCCGCCACTAACACTACCGATGCTCTCCTGACTCTGCGAAATTCTCTGGGGCTTTCGATGGACAGTACCGGCTGGCGAGTGCAAGCTATGACTGGGGACTCAAATTGTGATGGTGCCTCTAACTCTACTGATGCCCTTCTAATTTTAAGATTTTCTTTGGGACTTTCGATGGGGGAGACGAGTTGGTGTGAAGAATAAAATAATTAAGCGGTTCTAATTAAGCGGTTGAACCGCTGTTGTGTAATAGATTAACAAGTTGAAAAAAACCCAATTTTATGTAATAATGAACTCATAAAACAAACAATTTAGATAAAAAAGAAAATTAAATTTAGTTTAAATTTTTTAATTTATACGATAACTTTTCGGTTTCTGGGTTTCATTTAAATATTTTAATATATTTTTTAACAAAATAAAGTCAAAACAATTATATGAAAAAAATAAAAGAATATTGGCAAAAAAATCCTAGAAAAAGAAAACTGGTAGTAGTGGCGATGGTAGTGGTAGGGATGAGTTTATCTTTTGGGCTGTATGCTTTGGCGCAGTCGTTTATCGATAGTTTTTCGGACACGACCAGAATTTCTCAAACTTGGAATGCAGACGTGGACACAACCGCCGGTGAGATCAAATCAGTCGTTAAAACTTGCGACAACGGCACCTGGTTTTGTGGCACTGGATATGATGATGTTTGCGCTGACTCTCTCGGAGATGGAAACTATATTGTGGTAAAAAGAACTGATGTAAGTGGGACGAAACAATGGAAAACATCTCAAACTGATTGTGATCGACCGGAATGTGGAGCTGATGGGGCGCAGAGTACGGATAATTTAGTTGCCGACAATACTGTACTTTTCCCCCAGTATCCAGCGAGAGATGCTTGCAAAGCAGTCGGCGGACGGTTGCCAACCAAAGAAGAATTACAATGTATCTACAACAATCGTGCGACGTTTGGCAATAATTTCG
>JBBREE010000039.1:0-8404 GCA_038203255.1 Candidatus Moraniibacteriota bacterium
CAAACTGGAAATATCGGAGTGGGAGACCGAGTGACTTATAATGACGGCACGGCTCGCGTAGCTTATATTTCTGGTAAAACTTCTACCAGTGTTTGGAATCTCATCACCGCCGTTGGTAACGTACCAGGGAACGTTACCGGAGCGACCGTAACTTCTATCACTCGAGAATATACTTCTCTAGCTAGTGCTGAAGCGGGAGCCACTGATCCAACTCATCTCAATACTTCTGATTTGGTCACAGCCAATGTTCAACTAAACTTTCCTTGTTACTATGACAGCGGAGCTGATACTACGGCTGTAGAAATTAACGGTTACACCACAGGAGCTAATAATTATATAAAAGTTTATACGCCTAATAACATTGCGACTGAAAGTAATGTAAGTCAGAGGCATAGTGGGAAGTGGGATGATGGGAAATATCAGATTTATCTAACTGCTGGATATAAGTCTACAGTCACAATTTCAGATTCAAATGTTAGAGTTGAAGGACTAGAGGTAGGAGCTTATTACTTTGGCACAGCAGTATCGATAAATTCATCATCAGTATACTTATACAGCAATGTGATAAAGGGAGGAAATAATTCAGTCGAATTAATTAAAGTTTCAAGTGGTGGTTCATATATTTATAACAATATTATTTATGAGTCTGGTTCGTATGGAATATATCCGTCAATGTTTAGCATTGTTGTCTATGTATATGATAATACCGTCTATGATTGTAGTGTGGGAATAGCTGGTAATGGCGGAGCGAAAGTTGTTGCTAAAAATAATATCTCTTATAATAACGGACTTGATTTTGCTAACTCGTTTGACTCTTTATCGACCAACAATTTGAGTAAAGACGCCACCGCACCGGCTTATGGCACATACTATAGAAACGCCACTGTTCAATTTACTGACACTGTCAACAAAGATTTTCACCTTGCTTCTACTGACACCTCAGCCAAAAATGCCGGCGTGGATTTAAGCGCTGATGCTAATTTAGCATTTAGTAGTGATATAGATGGAAATAACCGCCTAAGCCAAGGCTCCGGCGTGTCGCAGTGGGATATCGGCGCGGATGAATCAGCTACTCAAATTTACCGAAGTGTCGGACCCAGTGCGACTGGAATTCTGGAAAGTGATAGTTCTCACGCTAGGACAATTACTCTCACTAGTGGAGTGGCGACTTTTTCCACCGCTCTGGCTGACAACATTGGCGTAGGTGACGCGGTTCTCGTTGACACAAATAACGACAACTCAATTACCTCGGCTGACACTCTTTTATTTATCAGCGGTCGTAATTCCTCTACAAGCTACAACCTACAAGCTACTAATGGCTCTGTACCCGGAGACATCTCTGTTAATGACACCTATCAAATCTACCGCACCTACACTTCATTATTTAACGCCGAAGCCGGCACGAAAAACACTTCAATCCCGATTGCTTTCACGGGGGGAAATCGAGATCTTGTGGCGAATAATGAACAATGGAACATTGCTTGTTATGCTAATGGAATAATGGCGGATACGACCAGTATTATAAGCAGTTGGACGACTGGAACTCGAAACTATTTGAAAATCTATACGCCGGTAAATTTAAATGAGGTGGGACTCAGTCAAAGACATAATGGTAACTGGGATGATGGAAAATATAAAATATCAAGCTCATCGATTGATACTCTAAGTATTTATGATAAATATGTTCACATAGAAGGTTTACAATTTTTTAATAATACTGTTGGTAGCTTTTATCCAATGTTAGTTAAATTAGGAAATGATACTAATACATCTGTCGGCGACAACATTTTTAAGGCAGATTTTAGTGGTTTATCGGTTGGTGGTTATTATGGTGCTGGGGTAAGTCCCTATACAAATGGTGCAACAGGTAATGCTTATATTTTTAATAATATATTTTATAGCCTAAGAAGCCCGAATGGAAGTTCCATAGCGATTATCAACAAAGGGCAAAATTTCACTGCTTACAACAACACTATTTATAATTGTGATCGAGGTTTGTATAATGCTCTAGGTACTCTTACGGTCAAAAATAATATTACCCAAAATTGTACCAATGGTTATTCAGGAACCTTTGACGCTTCTTCCGACTATAATATTTCCAACCTCGGAGACGCTCCTGGAACTCATTCAAAAAATTCCACCACAGTTAGTTTTGTTGACGCCACTAATAGTGATTTTCATCTTGCTTCCACTGACACTTCGGCGCGAAACGCCGGTGTGTCATTAGCTAATGATCCTTATTTATCTTTTTCTGACGACATCGACGGACAGCAGAGAACTGGTTCTTGGTCTATCGGAGCGGATGATGGTCCTTTGGTTGTTTTAAATTCTCCCGAAGTTCCTGTGGGCAGTAAAATAACTTTGCAAACCTCTCAAACCGACAAACTGACTGACGGCTTGGTCGGGATGTGGAGTTTTGACGGACCGGATGTGGATATGAATACCAACACGGCTTATGATAGAAGTGGTAATGGCAACAACGGAACCATCGTCGGTGCTGTGCCAGTAGCGGGGAAGAAAGGACAGGGGATGAGTTTTAATGGGAGTAGTAATTATATTTCCGTAGCTTCGCCAGCTGGTAGTCAATTGGATTTTACGGGAGATTTCACGGCCTCTATTTGGGTGAATGAAGATGTTATCACTCCAAATGAGGGTTTTATTGGTAAATACTGGTCAAATTCTTATTTTATTAGCAAAAGTAATGTTGGTTCAGATAAAAAGATAACTTTTACTGTCGATGGGATTGGTATTATAGGTGGTTCTTTAACTGTGGGTCAATGGACACTACTAACAGGCACTTATGATGTGGATTCTCAAATAGCTATTTTGTATCAAGATGGAGAGGAGGTTGTCAGAGGAAATCTAGGTCCACCTGATGGGGACAGCAATTATAATTTAATGTTTGGAGCGAGTGGAAATCTTAGCGTTTATCATAAAGGAAAACTGGATGAAGCACGTCTTTATAACCGTACTCTTTCCCCCGATGAAGTGATGGATTTATATCGACTGGGAAATGCTAAAGTAACAAAATAAAAATAACTAAAAATAATAAGTGAAAGGAAATATATTACAATTTTTTATTTGCACCCTTGCTTTTTGTCTTTTTCCTTTTTGCACAAAAGCTTTTTGTGATTGCGGATCAACTGATGCCGAAAATCCTTGCACCGGGCAATCAATTTCCGTAAATGTTACAGCCGGTAATCCCAATGGTGGAACGGCTTACGACAATATTTATAATTGGTCATTTAACTCAGGTGGTGGTAATGCCAAGTGTGGTCAATTTGCTAATGGGGATTATTGGATTGCACCTGCTGAGGGGCAAACTAATGTGACGATAACAAACGTAACAACTACTAGTCCTGGGGACATCGCGGTGGACGTTAATCCTGAGATGGAAGCACTGAGTTTAATCGGTAAAAATAAATCATATGGGAACTATGACGCGTCAAAAAACATAATTCCTAATCTCCCACAAAATTATTCTGGTATAACTTCTTTGGTAGCTGGAATTGAAAGAAATGAAGCTGTCGAGGGAAGTTGTGGCACAGCTTCCATAGTGGGCGGTTGTGCTGATTCTTATGATGTTATTACGATTCTTGACAGTGTGCCAGAAAATTCAGGAGCGACAGTTATTCGCCCCAACATCACAGGAGACACAAAAGAGATGCTGACTTTTTCAGACTTTGATTTTACTAGAATTCCAGCTGAGAGTTTTCTGACAGGTGCAGACATCGCTGGTTATGAAAATATACGCAGAAGATGGTCTCATAGCACAGAAATCTTTGGCTTAATGAACGCTTCTGGGACTGGATATTCGGAGGGTGGTCGTGCTTTTCGGTCACATACTTTAATTGATGACTATGGCGGAGGAATGGCATCAGTTTGGAATGGAAATATGATGAATATTTTTTCTGATGAAAATTCTTTTGAAGAAAAAAAAGCGGCACTAGCCGCAATGCTGTCTTATGGACTGGATTTATACCATGCAATGTATGATGCTCCAAACGGCGTAATAAGAAGTTGGGGCACGGGAGCTACTCAACATCCCGGTAGATTTTTACCGGCAGTTTTTCTAGCGGCCTTAATGAATGATCAATCTTATGCAAATAATTTAAAAACAGTTTCTTCGCACATCCACGACACGACCTACATGGGGCCACCAGAATTGGCGCAGTTACATGATAGCGTGAATGGACCAGTTTGGGGAGATATTCCAGGGCTTACTGGGAAATATTTCCAGGGATCCTACTGGGCCAATTTAATGAGTTCTCAATGCTATGATGGGGCAACTGGGACTTGCAACTCCGCTATCGGTTCAAAAACTATGTATGATCCCTATGGCTATATCGATGGTCCACCCAATAAGCCAGGAACAAGTTATATGCTCAGTTCATTAGGAATTCAAAAATCTTTTATGGCTTCAATGTGCCTTATGCCAGAGATAAGAGCTATCGTTAACTATCCTAATCTCATAACTTATATAGACAGGATAAACAATTATGGACTTAAAACGGCTAATGATCCATGTGTCACTCCTGATTCCAGAGAGGATTTTGAGAATTGTGACGCCTATCGAAACACCGGATGCCTCTATTATGGCGTGACCTGGGGACCAGTTGATATTAATGATCAAAACAGTGATTGCATAAAAACGCCCACTCCACCGTATAATAAAGTTGGTAGATTCACAGATTTGGATGGTAATCCCATTACGCCATCCTATGTTGTCTGGCCAGTTGAAAACAACTGGGAAGAAATCAGATCTTTATGTGTAGGCTTAACATTTCGTGCCGACGTCGACAACTCCTCGGTAGTCACCACCTCCGACGCTCTTCTAACTTTGCGAAACTCCCTCGGCTTAGATATGTCTGGCACCGCTTGGCAAACCGGTGCTACCACGGGAGATGTGAATTGCGACAGCGTTTCTAATTCTGCCGATGCACTTTTGATTTTGAGATATTCTTTGGGACTTTCGATGGGGGAGACGAGTTGGTGTGAGGAATAAATAGTTTGTAAAGTAGAAAGTTTGTAAAGTTATAAATTTTTTTACGTAGCATGCTACGTAACAGCGTGTTAAAATAAAAAAATATGCAACCGTACAAAAAACTTTATACTTATTGGTTTTCAGTAATTATCTATGACAAGACGGTCGAATTGCCAGAAGATCCGTGCGAAGCAGCTAATTTTCTTTTGACGTTTTGCCATCAGGAAACTTTGCTTTTGCATCGCCAGATTGAAAGTCTAAAGCTTAAGCATCAAAAAGAAGGCGGATTAGCGGAAGAACTATACAGGAAAAGAAAAGAGTATCGGGGTTTTTAAGAGTCTTAAGATTCTTAGGTTTCTTAAAAAAAGATTTTTTAAATTGAAGTAAAAATGAATTTTGGTAATTTTCGCGCGACGTCTATGAAATATTTTTTGGAAAGATACAAAATAAAAGATTAACAGGTTGTGAGTCTGGAAGGAGATAAAAAGGGTGATTATCGTTTGTATCCTTGGGAAATTTAAGGGGACGATGGAATTTTAACTTTTAACAAATCCTTCCTAATAATATGCATTAGTAATGTATAAAACATGTTAATAATAGACATCAGCAATGGTAAAAAAATAATAATTGTGCCGGCTTGGAAATGGATGTTGGGACTATAGAATAAAATTAAATATTTTTTTAAAATAAGTAATGTCCGGCACCGCTTGGCAAACCGGTGCTACCACGGGAGATGTGAATTGCGACAGCGTTTCCAATTCCACGGATGCCCTTTTGATTTTGCGATATTCTTTGGGACTTTCGATGGGGGAGACGAGTTGGTGCGAAGAATAAAATAATTAAGCGGTTCTAATTAAGCAGTTCAACCGCCCTTATGGCGGTTGAACCGCTGCTGTGTAATAGATTAACAAGTTGAAAAAAACCCAATTTTATGTAATAATGAACTCATAAAACAAACAATTTAGATAAAAAAGAAAAATGAAACTAAGGTTGAGATTTCTAATTTATACCATAACTTTTGGTTTTTTTACTTTGGGAACGGCTCAAAGTGCTTTTGGGGCGACTAATGTTTTCTATTCCGTCGGGCAAAACACCGCTGATCACAAAATCGGCAGTCCCACAGTGACAGTCAGTGGCACGACGGCAACTTTTTCCGTGGCGCAAACTGCGACTAATATGGGAGTGGGGGATAAAGTTACTTATACTGGAGGAACTTGTTATCTTTCGGCTAAAACTTCCACTAGTGTTTGGAGTTGTGTTTCAGTAATCGGAGGCACTCCAGTTGCGGCTACTAATGCCAGTGTTACTTCCATTGCGCATACTTTTGATTCTCTTTTTAATGCTGTGACTGGCGCTAGTGGAGCTAGTTATATTAACAATGCAAATTTAGTAACCGCCGATGTAGTTTTAAATATTCCTTGTTATTATGACAGTGGAGCGGATACGACGGCAGTTACAGTTGATGGTTACACTACCGATGCCACTAGGTATATTAAAATTTATACGCCTAATAATATCGCGACGGAAAGTAATACTAACCAACGGCATAGCGGGAAGTGGGATGATAGTAAATACTCTTTAACAGTAACTTTATATTTAAGCGATCGATATATCTATGTCGATGGAATACAAATAAAAGTTAGTGGTTTTTGTATACAAAGCCTCGAATCTTATAATAAAATTTTAAATAATATACTTTTAATGACAGGTAGCGGAAATAGTTCGGGAATATATTGTGATGGTAGTAATTATGATACGGTTGTAGAAAATAATATTATAGTGAACAGTAGCTACTATAACCATGAATGGACTGCTTGTATAACAAATAAGAGAAACGGTTCAATTCTCTATGCCTATAACAACACGTGCAAATCAAATATTCATGGATTTTCAGCGAGCTACGGACAAATCGTAAGTAAGAACAATATTGTTCAAAATGCGGTGAGTGATTTTTATGTCGTGAATGGAGGAATCTTTACTGCAGATTCTTCTAATAATATTTCTTCCGACGGCACCGCTCCTGGCGCTTCCTCAAAAATAAACACTACTATTAATTTCGTTGATACAGTTAATAAGGATTTCCATCTCTCCCCAACTGACACAGCAGCTATTAACGCCGGTGCGGATTTAAGTACTGATGTTAACTGGTCATTCAAAGTTGACATCGATGGGCAAGCTCGACCCGGAGTGTGGGACATCGGAGCTGACGAAACAGCTACTCCTGTTTATTATTCCGTCGGGCAAAGTGTGGCGGATTTAAAAACGGGGACACCCTCTGTGACCCTATTTTCAGGCATAGCGACTTTCACTGTGGCTCAGACGGGGAACATTGGTGTAGGAGACCGGGTCACATATAACACCTCAAATATCGCCTATATTAGCGCCAAGACGAACGCTGATGGCCTGCACTGGAGCCTCGTAACCGCTACAGGAGGCGTACCAGCAGACATTTCCGCTTCAGTGGTAGTTTCTATCACCCGAGAATACACTTCTCTGGCGAGTGCTGAAGCCGGAGCGACGGATGCCACTCACCTCAACACAACTGATCTCGTCACAGCTAATGTTCAACTAAACTTTCCTTGCTACTATGACAGTGGAGCCGATACTACAGCGGTGATGATTGATGGCTATACCACCGGAGCGAGTAATTTTATTAAAGTTTATACGCCTAATAACACTTTGACTGAAAGTAATGTTAATCAACGACATGGGGGGAAGTGGGACGATGGTAAGTATGTCTTAGATCCTAGCACAGGAGTAACGTTATATGTAACTGAAAACTTTACCCAAATTAATGGACTACAACTCAGGAGAGGAAATGAAATTTCTCAGGTTACTTATATATATTCAGATTACGTTTCATTTTATGATAATATAGTTAATCCTGTTGGTACAAATATTACTGGCGTTTATACTATTAGTAATGAAATTAAAGTATATGATAATATCATTTATGGACCGACGAGTGGCAATTGTATAACCCTAAACTATGCAACCAATCAATATCCTGCTTACATTTATAATAATACGCTTTCTGGTTGCTCAACAGGAATTCATAGTATTATATGGACGAAGGCATTGCTAATTAACAATATTTCACAGAATAATTTAGTTGAGGATTATCGTACTCAATCATATTCTGCTTCATCAAAAAATAACATCTCCTCCGACGCCACCGCTCCCGGCACTTCTTCCAAAATAAACACCACCGTTAAATTCGTTTCCACCACTGCTGGAAGTGAAGATTTTCATTTGGCTTCGAGTGATACGACGGCGATGGACACTGGAGCGGATTTAACGTCTCAAGGATTTTCCACGGACATTGATGGACAAGCGAGACTCGCCGGGGTTTGGGATATTGGTGCTGATGAGGTGGCGACTAAAATCTATCGTTCAGTTGGACCGTCTAAGGTTGACGCT
>JBBREE010000040.1:0-7889 GCA_038203255.1 Candidatus Moraniibacteriota bacterium
CAGTATAAAAGCCAAAGCAGTCAGAGCGAAAATTGTAATGATGGCCACTCCTAATTTTGTAGGAATTTTTTTATTATCCATTTTTATTTTGAAGTTATTTTTTACTCTTTCATTCTAACAAAAAACCAAACCAAAAACAATTTTTTTGCCGGAATGGATAATCTCTTAAATGATGGCGACACTTCTAATGATTATCTGGATGTCTATGTGAAGGCGCTGTATCCGGAATTGTATGGGACAGTAGATACAATTAATACGAGTAACTATGGAAATAGCGCTATTGATGATAATCATCCTGCTATTCGTCGGGAAAGGCAATGTAAGGCTCTGGCAAATTTCTATGCGCATGAAATTGTGAGCAAAGAATATTTACGAAGTGATTCTGATATTCAAACGAGCCATTGGCTAACATTTGATGATGCCAACAGTGACTGCGCTGCTGACAATGACTACCTGATGCAAGTAGACGAAGGAACCTTGATTTATCACAGTAATCCTTCATTTGGAACCTCGCTTGGCTGTGCTTCCGGAGAATATTTCTATAATCCTGACACAAATACTGTTTCGCGTGGCTCCGGCAATCTGACGGACTATGTTGTCCAAGGTGATATCTTCGCTGATAACTATCATGGACATTATGGATTGATTTATGATGGGAGTAATGTCATTGATGCTAATTGGGGTTTTGATGGAAAAATCCACAAAGCATCATCTGCTTCACGAGGCACAGATCATTGGAAAATAACTAAACCTCAATAACTTAATCTATTGGCCAACGCGCTAATAAAAACAAAAGGGCGGAACTCAAAATGAGTTTTCGCCCTTTATTTATCCAATAAAATTATTTAGTTAAATAATTGAATTGTCGATGGATCCCAAGGGGAGGCATCAAGTCCGGACACATGTCTAGTAAAAACAATTTTATTCGTTGTATTCTCTGACTGGTAGATGAAATAATTCATAGATTTATTCCCAATAAAAGAGGAACAACTATCGGAAGCAATCTGGTGATATTCAGACGCTTGTTGCGTTCCGCATATTGGATCTTTATCGCTTGTTAGACATTTACTTGTGTCATACACAAACGGTTTAACATAAGCCACGCTGAGTGCTTGCCCATTCATATAATCTGAAAATATATTTATTTCACATTTTTTTAAATTTGCTCCTTTTTGAATGATCATTTTTTTGACTGCTTCTTCTAAAGTATCCAAGGCTTTTTTACTGTATATTTCGATATTATCTTGTGGATTTAAAAAGTAACTGCCGTTGCTGGTTGGGTCATATTCAACGAATTGTAGCTTGCCTGGGATTGTCTCTTTTATATAAGATTTTAAATTGCCAAGATAAACAAAAGAAATTCCCAATTTTTTGTTGATATATTTGATATAGAAGTGTCCAGAGTCAGAATATAAACCGGTGCTATATTTATCACCTTTTCCTATCATCAACGAATAATCCTCTTTACTAATTGCTGTATATGTAACATTTCCATTTTCAGAATCAAGAGTGTTAAGTTGTTTCTGGATGTCTGTTAGATCAACTGCTTGATTGGCTGATTGCGACTGTGACTCATTTTTATTTGCCTCTGGAGAAGGGCGCGTTATCACGGGTGGTTGAGTATAGTCTGGTTGATTTTTTTCCCACTTCCATAAAAATGCCCCCACCGTCACAGCGATGATAAGAATTACGGTCACTCCTAATTTTGTTCCGATTTTTTGATTTTTCATTTTTTATCTTTACTTTTTATAACTTTATTATACCACAAAAAAGTTTTACGTTAATATAACTTATAAATCCTCGCCTCCCACGGCTTTAAAAATAATTGCTCCTCCGTGTCTCCTGAGAGATTTTTTGTGAGGGGGCGACTGGAGAGAAGAAGTTTGTGTCGATTTTTCAAATCAGCCAGGCGTTGCATCTGCCAAGTGCGAGGTGAGGTGTTTAAAATGATGATGTAGGCCTCTTTGCCTTTGACCCGTTTATAAGCATAAGTTTCCCAGTCGTCGGGGACAAGTGGAATATATTCTCCGTAAATAAGTGCTTTATGCTTACGGCGTAAAGAAATGAGTTTTTTATAAAAATTTAAGACTGAATTGGAATCAGCCTCTTCGGACGCGACATTTATTTCCGAATAATTCGGATTAACTCCCAGCCAGGGATGCCCCGTGGTGAACCCCGATTGAGAATCAGCGCTCCATTGCATTGGTGTGCGCGCATTGTCTCGACTGCGACGCGCTAAATCATTAAAAACATAAGTTGGGTCTTCTCCGTGAGCGGTGCGTTCGGCATATTTTGTTTTCATTTCAATGTCGGAATAATCTTCCAATTTGGAGTATCTTACATTAGTCATCCCCAACTCTTCGCCTTGCAGAAAAAATGGCGTTCCCGGGGCGCTCATAAGAAAAGTGGCCAAACATTTAGCCGAATCAGCGCTTGCACTGTGGCCATCACCAAAAACTGAAACCAGTCGCGGCGAATCATGATTGGAAAAAGTGATTGAATTCCACGCTTTACCTTTAAAGACTTCGTGCCATTGGCGAACCGACTCTTTGATCTTGCGCCAATCTCCATTGGCGCTCATAACTTCATATTGATAAGTCATAGCCAGCCTATTTTTATCATAACCGCAATATTCCAAAGCCGTTTCAGGCGTCAAAAAATACATCTCTCCAAAAATCACCGCCTTATATGGGTCCAAAATTTTGGTGCGTATTTCTGTTATGAGTTCATGCATTCCCGGTTGATTGGCATACATTCCTTCGCCGTGTACATACGGGCTATTGTCTCCAAATTTTCTCGGTGCATCCGGCAATCCCTCCGGCTTCATAAGATAATTGCCCATATCCATCCGAAAAGCATCTACTCCTTTTTCGAGCCAAAATTCCATCGTCCGGAAAATTTCTTTTTTCATTTCAGGATTTTGCCAATTCAAATCCGCTTGCTCCTTGGAAAACATATGCAAGTAATATTGATGTGTCTTCTCATCTAACTCCCAAGCGGACGTCATAAAATGACAAGCCCAGTTATTCGGCTCACGACCATTTTTCCCATCGCGCCAAATATACCAATCACGTTTTGGATTTTTGAGACTTGACCTCGATTCGATAAACCAAGGATGCAAAGTGGAAGTGTGATTAATAACCAAATCCATCATTAATTTCATCCCACGAGAATGAAGTCCTTCTAAAAGTTTTTCAAAATCGGGCATTGTGCCAAACATCGGATTCACTGAGCAATAATCGGAAATATCATAGCCATTATCCGCCATCGGAGAAGCATAAATCGGCGAGAGCCATACGGCGCCCACGCCCAAATCATGGAGATAATCTAATTTTTCGATAATCCCCCCTAAGTCGCCATTGCCGTCCCCGGTAGTGTCTTTGAAACTGCGCGGATAGACTTGATAGAACACGGCTTCTTTCCACCACGCCGCGCCTTCATTTTTCTTCTTGGTGCCAAGCATTTTTTGTTTATCCGATATATTTATTCAGGACGATAAGTGTTGATTTTTTTGTTTTAGATTTGGAAAGCTTACTAGCTAATTCCATTTCTCCAAAGATATCTGCCACCCACTTAGCAAAATCATTTCCGTCTCTTTTAGTGTGGAAATCAAACTGCTCATCGTTCATAGCAACTAAGGCATCTTGCAGGTCGTGCAAATTTTTAAGCACATTTCCATTATTGACCCAGAAATAACTTTCCGGATCAGCGTTCACTATTTCAATAACTTTAACCGCAACATTTTTAGGTTTAGCTTTTTTTGTAACTTTTTTCACCGTACTCCTAGTGACTTTTGGACCCTCGGAGGTGGGTGCAACTTTTCTTCTGAAAAAATCCATATTTTTGTTTTTTAATTAATTAATTATTTAATACTTTTTTGCGTTCGACCCTCCCTTAATGGGACGCATAATTCTTGAACTCTCAATTTAATATCATGCAAAACATTCATATATGAGATAAAAGCATCGTAAGGAGATTCGTAGGGATTGAAATATTTATGCACGTCACCATCGGCAAACCATTTAGTACACATATAATAGAAATGATCCGAGGTCTGTAAGCGTCGCCAATCTTCTATCAGGGCTTTATTCTTAGTTGAAATAACCTCATTTTCTAGGGCATAGATTTGTTCTAAAGCATCATTTTGCAAAGGATTTGAGCGCCAAGCGGAAAGATCTCTTTCTTCATCGGCCCAAGAAACAAAATCATTAAAATCCAATTCTCCTTTTGGAGAATAGCGTGCGCATGATTCACTTGGCGTAACAAAATCATTATCTGGGTGAGATAAAATATGCTCTGGTAAAGCTTCCAGGAATTTAAAAATACCCGAGTCTTCCCATTGATGCTCGCCAAAGGTTTCATAATCCATAAAAAGATTCATAACTTCTCCGTTTCCGTTGTGACTGGAAACCCAATGGGAAAATTTTTCCGCCGTGAGTGGATAATCTTTCCAACTTTTTTCCGAGAAACGAAAAGCAATGTCGTCTGATAGGCGGTAATTTTTTAAAAGTAGTTTTATCTTTTGCGTTCCCTTGGGCTGATAGAGAAAATTGGGCGAACGCCATTCCAGAATTCGATCAGCTCCTTCCGCTAAAATTCCAACATAGCCCATTTTTTCCACCGCTTGAGCTAGGTCATTATTATAAATCAACTCAGTATTGCGAAAAACTTTTGGCGTGACACTAAATAATTTTTGTATTTTTTTCTTGTGAGCCAGGACCTGCGCTTTGAATTCGCTTGGGGAATAGAGAAAAGATAATGAGTGATAATATGTTTCACCTAAGACTTCCGCTCTCCCGGTCGCCACTAGCTTCTGAAATGATTCCAAGACTTCCGGAAATTCTTTTTCTAATTGATCAAGATAGATACCGGAAAAAGAAAAACTAATCTTGAATTCCGGATGACGATTAAGCAATTCCAAAAGAAGCTTATTAGTTGGGAGATAGGCTTTGCGTGAGACTCTCTCCATAATTCGACTATTATTCAGGCTGGTTTCAGAATTATCGTTAAAATAGTTATGATCTTTCCCAATGTCGAAAAAGCGATATTTTTTTACGCGATAAGGTTGATGAACTTGAAAATAAAAACAGACTGATGACATTATTTTTTTTTATTTTTTGTTTATAATATTATACCACGATTTAACAATATTTCCCAAAAATTTCCAAACATTTTTGAGCCGCTTTATGCCAGCTGTGACTCTTTGCTTCTTGCCGAGCATAATTTTTCAATTGATTTTTGAGCGCGCCATATTTCAAAACCGCGATAACCTTATCCGACATTTCTTCGATATCCCAAAAATTAACCTTCAAAACATTTTGCACAATTTCCGATACACCAGATTGTTTGGAGACTAATACTGGCGCCCCGCGATCCATCGATTCAAGAACAGTTAATCCGAAGGGTTCTGAAACAGAGGGCACAACAAAAATATCCGCCATCGCATAAACTTCGTCCCGCTCCTTCTCCCTTAAAAATCCAGTAAAAACAACTTTCTCGGAAATGCCCAGTTCTGCCGACCGCGACACCAGCATCCTTTCCATATCTCCTGAACCAGCCATCACAAAGATAGTTTTAGGCATGTATTCTAAAACTCGCCTAGCCATAGCCAAAAAATAATCCGGCCCTTTTTGGATGGTAAATCTGCCTAGAAATAAAACTATATGATTGCCGGATTCTTTCAATGAATGTAGCTTCTGCTTTCCCATATCGACACATTCCTTAAACATCTCAATTCCATTGTGAACTATCTCAATTTTTTCTGGATCTATGCCGTAATATTTAATAATAATATCTTTAGTGTATTGACTGATGGCAATGATTTTGTCCGCTTTTTCCATCCCCTCTTTTTCTATAGCATACACAAATTCATTAAAATTTCCCCCTCCGGTTCGGTCGTATTCGGTCGCGTGGACATGGACAAAGAGTGGTTTACCGCTAATTTTCTTAGCTTCAATGCCAGCCAAGAAAGTCAACCAATCATGTGAGTGAATAATGTCATATTCCTCCTCTTGTGCAATTCTGGACGCACGCGAAGCGTACCTCAGCACTTCTTCAGCTAAAGTTCCTCCATATATTTTTGTTTCTATAAGGGTGTTCTTCTTCATCTCTTCAAGGTATGACGCAGAACTGGCATAAGGAGACAATGGTGACGGGATAATTTTATATTTAATTAGAGAAATTTCCGTCTTATCATCGTCGGCAAAAACCAAACGCATACGAGAAGGATTAACTGGCATCCTTTTAGGCAACACAAAAACGATGGAAGCACCACACTCAACCATTCCATTTGCCAATCCCTCACAAGCTACCCCTAGGCCACCACTGTAATGCGGGGGAAATTCCCAACCAAACATAAGTATCCTTGGCTTTTTCATACGTGAAAAACACCGATTTGTTTTTTTTATTTTTTAGCCTTTGTTTTCCATAACTTTTTCTCATATTCCAAACATACCCGATGAGTATTAAAATAAGCTCCAAGAGCAATCGCACTTTTCATCCTCTCGCTCCATTCTTTTTTCCGGTTATAATAACAATCAATAACATCTCCGAGTTTATCCATTAAATCCAAGGCGTCACTCCGATCCCTTTCGCTCTCATTTGTCGCTTGGCCTCCGAATATCCATCCGGACATAGTCTGCTTCTTTTTTCCTTCAATCCACCAACCGTCTGAAATGGATAGGTTTAAACAACCATTCAAGGCTGCTTTCATACCACTCGTCCCGCTAGCTTCTTGTGGCGGGATTGGAGTGTTAAGCCAAACATCACAACCACCTATTAATTTTTTAGAGATATCCAAATTATAGTCCGGAATCATCGCAACCTTAATTTGTCCCCTCAATTCCTCCATATCTTGGGTGATATTTTTCATCGCATCATTGCAAAACAAATGAGAAGGATGACAATGACTGGCAAAAACCAACTGAACTTTCCTATTTCCAATTTTTTTCAAAAGTTCTTTTTCAAAAAAAATAAGTTCAGGACGTTTATACGGAACAAACCGCCGAGCAAAACCGATAGTTAAAACTTCATCTGAAAATTTATCCTCACTTGAAAAATCATCAAAAGAAAAAAAGTTTTTTTGCGAATTTATCCAGCCAATAAAATCTTTCTTTTGCGCTTGATGTGCTGTTTCCAAATCGTTACTAGCAATCCTCTCCGGCGCATGCGCAAAAATATCCGGCTTATCTTGCCAACCTTTCAATGTCTTGTCAAAAAGCACGGCCATCTCACTCCCCACCCAACGCTTATGATATACGCCATTAGTAATGCCTTCAAATTTATACCCTGGAAACATTTCTTGGCAGACCTCGGCATGTTTTTTTGAAACTCCATTAGCTACACGACTTAAATTTAGGGCTAGATCAGTCATCCTAAGATTATTCTCAGTGGCCAATTTTTTTATATCCCAAGGTAGCAATTCTCCTAAGGTTTTATAAGCTAAATCATAGTTAAAAAAATCATGTCCGGAAGGAATGGGGGTGTGAGTGGTAAAGGTGGTAACTGATTTAACTTTCTTTTCGTCATAAACAAATTCTCTCAAAAGTTCCAACGTCAAAAAAGAACAATGTCCTTCGTTCATATGATAACACCCGACATCTTCATATCCCAAAGCTCGCAAAGCTTTCACTCCGCCCACTCCCAAAATCGCCTCTTGGCAAAGACGTGTATAAGCATCAGACGCATAAAGATTTTTAGTCAAATCCCTGTCCCATTTTTCATTTTCAGGTAAATTAGTGCTCAAAAAGAACACTGGCAGAATTGATTTTGTTCCTTTGATTTCCAATTTCCAAATGGCAATAATCACATCTCGGTTTTCTATGCGTACACTTACTTGCTCTTCGCATTTTTTCAAATATCTGGCCAACGGAAAAGACAGGGCCGGATTG
>JBBREE010000041.1:0-7185 GCA_038203255.1 Candidatus Moraniibacteriota bacterium
TATATTTTGATTTTATTGTTTGTTTGTCAGAGCGCTAGGTAATTCTTGTTTTATTGAATTTTAATTTATAATTTATTAGAAAAATAATATGACTAAAGAAAAAAAGAAAGTTTCAATGGAAGACATTGTTTCGTTTTGTAAACGCAGAGGATTTATTTTTCCAACTTCTGAAATTTATGGAGGATTGGCAAATTCATATAGCTATGGTCCATATGGAACAGAATTGAAAAACAATATTAAAAAAATGTGGTGGAAAAAGTTTGTGCAAAAACGCGAGGACATCGTGGGAATGGATGGTCCTATTCTGCTGAACTCGAAACTCTGGGAGGCTTCTGGTCACATTGGTGGATTTAATGATGCTTCCGTTGATTGCAAAAAATGCAACAAAAGATTTCGTGCTGACCATGTGGTGAAGGAACTTACGGGTGAAGATATGGAAGGCGAACTGGAAAAAATGACCAAAACTTTGCAAGCAGGACTGAAATGTCCTGAATGTGGAAAATCTGATTGGACAGAAGTCCGCAACATGAGTCAAATGTTTCAAACTGAAATGAACAGTGTGGATGGACCAATCTATCTTCGTCCTGAAACTGCTGGTGCAATTTTTTCTGACTACAAGAACGTGGTTGATTCAATGCGCGTGAAAATTCCTTTTGGAATTGCACAAATTGGAAAAGCATTTCGCAATGAAATTGTGGCAAGAAATTTCATTTTCAGAATTCGAGAATTTGAACAAATGGAAATCGAATATTTTATTGAGCCAGAAGTCGAGTGGGAACCAATGTTTGACAAGTGGCTGGATCAGCAGGAAGAGTTTGCACTTTCTTTGGGTGCCAAGAAAGAAGATTTGAGGCGCTATGAGCATCCCAAGGCAAAACTTTCTCATTATTCAAAAAAGACCATTGATACTGAATATAATTTTCCATTTGGATTTGGTGAGCTTTTTGGCTTGGCACACCGTGGTGACTTTGATCTCACTTCTCATTCGAAAGCTTCTGGGCAAAAACTTGATTATTTCGATGCAGTTAATAATAAGAGATACACACCACATGTTCTTGAGCCAACAGTTGGTTTGGACAGACTTATTCTGACTGCAATTTGCGCAGGCTATAATGAAGAGAAATTGGAAGATGGTGAGCGTATTGTGATGAAGTTTCCCAATGCAGTGGCGCCAATTAAAGTGGCAGTTTTTCCACTAATGAAAAATAAGCCGGAATTGGTTTCCAAGGCAAAAGAAATTTTTGCAAATTTGAGTGAAGATTTCATGTGCGAGTTTGATGACAATGGAAATGTTGGAAAACGTTATCGTCGTCAAGATGAAATTGGAACTCCATATTGCGTGACAGTCGATTTTGATTCACTGGAAGATGGAGCTGTGACTGTGCGCGACCGCGACACCATGAAACAAGAACGCATTGCAATTTCCGAGCTTGGAGAATATTTTGCAGAAAAATTAAAGTAAAAATTATGAAAGCTATCAAAACTAAGAGATTTATTTTGCGACCAATTTGCTTGAAAGATGCAAAAGATATGGCGAAAAATATGAATAATTGGAATGTGATTAGAAATCTCTCGCAAATACCTTTTCCATATGAACTCAAACACGCTAAGCAATTCGCAGGAAAAATTGAGAAAGAAATGAAAAAGGAAAAACCAGTAGATTTTGTGTATGTTATTGAAATAAAAGGAGAAGTGGTAGGTGCGGTTGGCGCGCACAAAATTGTACATGGTCATAAGGCTGAAATGGGATATTGGCTCGCAGAACACCATTGGGGAAAAGGAATCATGCCGGAAGCTGCTAAGAAGTTCATGGCGCATATTATTTGTGAGTTTAAATTAAGAAGAGTGCATGAATTTATCCATGTTGGAAACGAAGGATCAAAGAGAGTCGCTGAGAAAATAGGCATGACGTTTGAGGGTGTTGGAAAAAAATACACCGTTAAAGATGGAAAATATTTAGATTGTTATTTGTATGCAAAAGTAAAATAAAAAAATATATGTCAAAAATAAGAGATTTTTATCATGTTTCGCTTAAGGCCATCTTGAAAAATAAGAAGGGTGAGGTTTTGATTTTGAAAGCGGATAGTGAGGGCACATTTGCTGGCTTTTATGATTTGCCAGGAGGAAGAATTGATGAGGATGAATTTTCTGTGCCACTTCCTGAAATTTTGAAAAGAGAAATATTAGAGGAAATTGGAAATGTCACCGTCCAAATCAATGAAATTCCTGTGGCAGTTGGAAGACATCTGATCAAAAAAGAACATGCACACTCAGAAAAGGACATCCCGGTTTTGTATGTTTTCTATGAAGTTAATTTGAAAAATGATAGTGAAATTTTCATAAGCGAAGAGCATGAAGGATTTCAGTGGGTTGAATTGAGAGAGTTGGAACTTGAAAAATATTTTACTTCAGGAATTTTAGATGGAGTTAAAATGTATCTCCATGTATAAAGTTATGAGAATTGCAGTGCGGGCGATAATAAAAAATGAGAGAAAAGTTTTAGTTATAAAAAGAGTAAAAAATAATAAAACTTATTGGGTTTTTCCTGGTGGCGGAGTTGATGAGGGAGAAGGCAATCAAGAGGCCTTGATTCGAGAATGCAAAGAGGAATTGGGCGTCGAGGTTGAGGTCAGCGAATTGCTGAAGGAATATGTTTTTGAACATCCAGAATTTGGTGGTCAACAAGAATTTTATTATTTTTGTAAAATCATTGGAGGACAAGTTGGAACAGGTGACGGTCCAGAATATCAAGAGAACTCAACCTATGATGGAACTTATGAGCCACAGTGGCTCAAGTTATCCAAAATTGCGGATTTTGATCTAAGGCCGATTGAAATACGGGATATTCTTTAAAATTTTGCTTGCAAAATATTCTTGATAGCGTATTTAAATAATTTTAAAGGGAACTGTTATATTAACAGTTCCCTTTTTGGGAAAAATCATTGTAAGGATTTATCTTTGTTCAACTTTTTTGAATAGATAATAATTTTCCCCATCGAAGCGATAATATTCTATCACTTCTGGATAAGATAATCCTCCAGGGAAAGTAACAGCAATATCTCTCTTTTCGTTGCTTGTATACTTGGTAACCTTAACATCATCTGCCAGGAATGGTCCAAGTAACTTCTTATACCCATTTTCCTCATCATCAATTCTTTCATACACCCAACTACCGCATCTCCTGGCTCCTTGGCAGCAACTATTGTTTCCACCTGTAACCACGAAAGTATTTATTTCGCCTGAGTGTACATTTAATGGTTCGACACTTATCATAGCTCTTGCGTCTCCTTCTTCCTGAATTACACAATCCTCGCTAATTTCGCGATCATAAATCATGCGCTTAGCAATCTCCTTGATTATTTTTTCGGCTTGAGACATGGCTGGCTCCTCGGTGTCTCGAGCCGCGTTGTCCATCTCATTTTTTTGGCCGAGAATCATTATGTAATACGTTGGATAATTTTTTTCTGAAGAGTTAACAGATACCGTATCCTGTATCAATATATCGCGGAATAGGAAAGTATCCAGGGTATTTTCATAAAAAAAGAATGGTTTCTCAACAAAAATTTTGTGAATTTCTATGAAACCAGTTGCAGGCTGAGTTAGCCCCATGAGGGTATAAGTAGCTTGATCAAATTTTTCTTGCGAAAGATTTCTGAACGCAACAGTTGCTTGCTGATTTTTTTTGAGCTTATCTGGTAAAGACACAAACATAAACATTGACCTAGAAAATGCTTCATTAAATATGCAGTAGGAAAGCATTGCATCGTCTTGTTGACTCCCGCTTCTGCAGAGAAAAACTATGAGCTTATTTGTTTCTTCCCAATCGAGCATGGTATTTTTCTGGATCGTTTTTTTAGTTGAAAGAGGATTTAGGATTAAATAGTATTCCTTAGGAGAATCATTTTTAATTCTCATTGCGTATACAAATCCTGGTTTTAGCGTGTCGCCAGATTCAACTTCTTCTGGTAATTTCACATCACCTTCTTGGTAATAGCCAAAGCATTTCATTTCCATTGCAATAGGAAGCTTCGGCATTTTTGCTTCAAATGGAACAGTGAAAAAAGTTTTGTCATAAAAATCTATGATATATGAATCTTTTGTTTCAGCCCCGCTGGTAATTTTAATTTTTGTAGCTTTTTGAATCTTCGGCACGTTGACTGGCGCATTCACCTTCTTGGCCTTAGTGTTTTTTGAAGTAGCTAGTACAACATTAGAGAGGCAAAAAATGCTCAGCAGGGAAATGAGAATGCAGATAAACTTTTTCATGAGAAACTCCTTTTTGGGTGTTTTTGTCTACATTTCTTCGAGTCTGACAATATCAAAACCTTCTTCCTTGGCATATTTAATCATTTCTTTAAGCGCCTTGATATCTTCTTTCTGTGTGTGATAAAGAAATATATTTCCAGAGTGTAGATTTTTTTTGAACGTGGATATCACGAAGTCGCTTTTGCTTAGGTGTCCTTTTTGAAACAATGAATCCACGCTCCACATTGCTATGTCTATTAATCCTTCATTATATAGCGATGTTTCATGTGCCAAATCATTAAGATGTTTTGCGCAATCATGGGATTTGTTATCAGTAAAAATTCCATCTCCATAAGGAGGTCGCAAGTAGTGAAATTTCACATCTTTACCTAGAATTTTTCGTGCAGTGTCTATGTTCGCGTGAGTTCTTTGGTCGCTTCCTTGTTTGACAGCTTAGACAATCGCGCATGCGTTTGTGTGTGCAGTTCAATTTCGTGGCCATTCTCATAGATTTTTTTCCAGAGTCCAGGAGCCATCAACATAGCTTTGCCTGTTGGAAAAAAAGTGATTTTCGCATTTTCTTTGTCTGCGATTTCTACAGCCTCTTTCAAGAGGCTGATGTTGTAGCAATCATCAATTGTAATTGCGATGACTTTTTGTCCGTAATTTTTTTTTCGAGTAACGATTTTTGATGGCTCAATTTTGAACGGTTTGACTCTCTCGGGCGCTGCCACTATTTTGATTTCCTCTAAAACTGTTATTGGTATAGATTCAGATTTTTCTGGGATTGTCGTCGGTTCAATTTTTATTGAACTTATTGTAATGATTTCTTCTGCGAAAACAGTAAAAGAAAAACAGTAAATAGTCAACAAGTCAGCGATAATCCAAATGATTTTTTTCATGACGTGCTCCTTTTTTGGGTAATTTTACTGCAAAATGCAGCAAAAGATTGTTAATGAACCAGCAAAAACCTGACTATGAACTCTAGCATAATTATAGCAAATGTCAATGATTTATCATCTAGACGTTCATTTTTTGTAAGTTATTGACAGGCGCTCTCTTTGGGTTTATAATAATAGGTCAGTTCAAGCAGATAATGCATCTATTGGATTGAGCTAAGAAGCTTGTTTTTTGAAAATATAGTAGTTTGCGCTTAGGGGCTTAAATCAAGAAAAAAGGGAGGATGTTATGAAAAAGATGGCGAGTTTGCTTCTTGCAGTGATGTTTGGCGCAGTATTGGTGCTTGCAGGTTGTAATAAAATGACCCCTGATATCGGACAGCCGGAGGAGAGTTATGTTCAGCAAACTGTTAAAAAAGAGCTTGTAAGATATACCGATAGCCATCTTGTTACTCAAGGAAAACCTCGATATGGCGAATTTAAATTTTCTGACTATTATGTGGGTCAGCAAGTAGAGCGTACTGATAAAAACGGAATCAGACAACTGGTTAAAAAAGTAACTATTGCGTGCAAAGTGCCTTTCTCTTTGCACTTTAGGGGATCTGTTGGAATGGGTCCTAGCACAAGCAATTACGAGTCAATAATAAATGCCCAGTTTCTTTATTGGCTAGATGAGAAAGGGGGTTACACAATAGAGTGGTTGGATGATAGTAAAGTCGACATAAATTTATTGTCACGTGCTAATAATGGCACTAGTGCAAAAAAAATAACCCCACAAACCATAGACAGGCCCTGGGGAACTGATTAAGAAATATGTTTTATAAAAGCCTTTCGCAGCAATTGTTGCGAAAGGCTTTTTTCTTTGCATTGAAATTGTGGTGCAATAAAAGAAATTAAAAATAAAATTTTATTATGGACAAAAAACCAAGAAAAAAAGGAATGGCACATTTGTGCGATTCCTTTTTTGTGGGGCATTTTCTAGTTATTCCTTTTTCCAATCATTTTATAATTTTTTCCGTCGAAACGATATATTTCAACAAATCCCTTATCAAAATTGCCAGGACCATAAGCTGCTTCAAGGCCTGGCACGCCTGTATACATGTTTTCCTTTGTGAAATTTATATCATCAGGATATTCGGGTCCAAAAATTTTACGATAATTTTTGCTAGTACTTTTCTTGTTGTACACCCAAAGTGGAGTGCGAGAATTCCCCATGTAGCAAGCATCTTCACCGCTCGACTCAATAATAACCATTTGGTCTTCTTCGGTAGTCGACTCATTTGTAGTTATTAAAAGCAGTTGGTTTATTTTTATCATCTTGTTTATATTGCCCTTGGCGTATTTGATGCAATCTTTGGAGATTTGCTTCTCCTTGATCATTTGCTTGCCTATTTTTTTGATAACTTCATCCTGGCTCACATCCGCTGCAAAGCAATTGCTGGAAAAAACAGTGAAATTGAAAACAACAATGATAATGCCAATAATCTTTTTCATGGGACACTCCTTTTGCTGGGGGATTTTTACTGCCAAAGGCAGTAATTGATTGTTAAAGAATCATCATAAACTGGATAGAAAACTATAACATATTGATATATAAATGTAAATAGCCGAATGAATATGGCGCAAAATAAATTGCCGCTTGGTTTGACAAATGCTGTTTTTGGGAGTATAATGGTAGGTTGTCATTAATGACACAAATTCAGTTATCTTAACAATAAAAAACACAGGAGGTAGGAAATGAAAAATTTAGTGAATAAATCGGACATTCAGGGCAGGAGGATGGATAAAATAATGAAGACATTGTTGTTTGTAACAATATTTTGTTTTTGTTTGTTATTCATAATAGACAAAAGTCAGGCAGCATCTTTTAATGAGTCGCTAATCGCGGCTTCACTCAATTTGCCGATGGGTGCCGATGGGGCAGCTATGGGCAACATTGGAACATTGGAAGAATTTTCTTCCGCCAATCCTGCTGTCACTTCCATCATGAAAGATGGGAATGCCAGTGCTACGATGAATTATGGATATTTTAATTTTTCCA
>JBBREE010000042.1:0-6685 GCA_038203255.1 Candidatus Moraniibacteriota bacterium
GAGATACTGACCTTGCTTGGTCAGCACTAAATGTTCCCCTGTGATGTTCCAGATAATTCTTTGTTTCTCGTTCATTGGGATACCATCGGAATTATCGAGGACAAAAACTATGGCCCCGAAATTTGGATGGTTAAGTTTCGGTGAATCCTTAAGTTGAAATTCAGACATAGTAACGGTATTTAGATGAGGTTCTTTTGTTCTATCTAGACACCACGCCTCATACCATCTACCGTCCTCTCTCTGCACCATAAAGTGAGATGAGGATCCTCTTTTTACAATGACAATTTCAGAAGACATATTTGTTGCTTCTGCCAGCAACGAACTTACTAATGTCATCACAACGACAATGAAACCAATAAAATGTTTACCTAATAATTTCTCTCTCACCGCAACTCCCTCCAGCTTAATTTTTTTCTTCTTTAATTTTTAAAGGACCATCCTTTAATCTCTTTATAATGAAATTTCCTCACACTAAATGAGGAATTTTGATTATCCTATATTATACACCCAAAAACATCATCTGTCAATAGAAGACAGGTGGGTCATTTGGAAGTTTTATATTTTCCCGATAATAAGCCTTAAAAATGAGGTTTCGGGAATTCGTTGAAGCTTTCTATTTTTGTATGAATTTTTCTTGTCCTATTTCGTTCGGTTGTAGATATCTTCATAACGGATAATGTCATCTTCTCCCAGATAATCTCCAGTTTGCACTTCGATGACTTCCAGCTCTTTTTCTCCTGGATTTTCCAAGCGGTGAACGTGAGTGACGGGAATGTAGGTGCTTTCATTTTCTTCTAGGATGATTTCTTGGTCACCGTTGGTCACCTTGGCAGTCCCATGCACTACTACCCAATGTTCCGAACGATGATCGTGAGACTGCAAGCTGAGTTTTTCTTTTGGGTTGACTGTCAGGCGTTTGACCTGGTAATTTTTAGCGGTGGCAAAAATCTCAAATTTTCCCCAAGGTCTCTCTTCGATGTAATTTTTTGCGGTTTCTTCCATAAAATTTAAAGATATAGGATTTAATTAATAACAGATAGACCTCCCAAATCTTCCTTTTTGATTTCTTTGTAGCGATGATTTTTCTTGAGGGCGGGTTGACCATTATGTTCTACAACATAATAGGCGAAACCTTGCATAATTTTCACCGGTTCGTAATCGGCGTGTCCCGGGAAACTGCTGGGGTCTTGGTCGCCGAAATTGACTGGACTGTCGTCAGCGGTGGCGAAATATGTTTTTCCAGTGTTAACGACCAAATGGCCATAACCTTCTTCCATAAAAATTTCGTCTCCGTTTTTGACGGACACGACCTTAAATTCTTCCACGCTGTCGGCAATCATCTTGCCGTTTTCATCTACGGCTAATTTTTGTAAAAGAGCGATGCCGGTACCAAAAAGAATCCAATAGGTTTCGCTTAATTTTCCCACGTGATAGTGACCATAAGTTTTGATATATTCGCCGGAAACAGTGCCCGGTTCCCAGACAGTGATGTTACGCTGGTCGGAACCACCGCGAATCATATAGTAGTGGATAGCCGGACCCACGCCAGCGGGATCCATCAGGACTGGAAGCATAGCTTCATGCGTGCGCGCGGCGTAGTGTTTAGGGACGTTGGTGAAGTCGATATTCATTTTATTTTTAAGATTAAAAAATTAGATATGGATTTAATATGTCCATATCTAATATTTTAGCTGGATAAGAGTGAATAGTAAAGACTATTTATTCACACGCTTGGTTTTAATGTACCAACGGCTGGCATCATTAAAACGGCTGGAAGGGGAAATGAGAGTTTTTAAATCCGTCCCTTGAATTTTACGGCTCAGCGGATAGATATAATCCGGGCTATAAAGAAAGATAGCTGGAATTTCTGTGGCTAGAATTTTTTGGAAATCAATATAATCTTGGGCTCTTTTGGTTTCATCAAATTGCATACGGGCATCATCAATAAGATTGTCGGAAGTGCTGTCGCCAAAAAGAGCAAGGTTTAATCCCGGATCTTTTTTCTCAGTGGAATTCCAGAAAGAATATGGATCAGGATCAGCCCCGACAACTTGGCCAAAAAGAAGAGCCTCGTATTCACGTGGTCTAATATAATTTTCTTGCACGTCGGAAATAGAAAGTGGGTTGATGTTTATCTGCACCCCTATTTTTGACCATTGTTCCTTTAAGATTTCAGCGGTAGCGGTCAATTCTCCCCAGTCGGTCGTAGTTAGATTTATTTCCAAAGCGTTGCCATCTTTAGCGCGTACTCCACCTTCTCCCATCTTCCAACCTTTTTCATCTAAGAGCTGATTGGCCTTGTCCACATTGAATTCCGCCGTAGCCAGCTCTGGTGAATAACCGATCATATTAGGCAAGAAAGGTGAGTAAGCACTTTGGCCAAAACCATTTAGGACTTTGTCGATAATTTCTTGACGATTAGTCGCCAGGCTCAACGCTTGACGAACTTCGTCACTAGCTACGGGTATACTTTTAGTTTGGTTGAAGAACACGGCGAAATAACGGGGCAAACCAAGTTTATAAGTAGCAATACTTTTTTGCACTTTAATGTCAGCTAATTTTTCTGAGGAAAGCCCACCAATCCCCATAATTTCTTTGCGGTTTAGGGCGCTAATGGCAGAGTCCTCGGTGGTGTAGAAATTGAAAGTCATCTTGGAGATATACGGTCGGCCCAAGAAATAACTTTGATTATTTATTAATTTATATGAAACGATATTCCCCTTGGAATCTTTTTGCAGACTGTCGTATTTATAAGGTCCGGTGCCAATCGCATGAAGATTCATCGGGTTTAAGCTGAAATTGTTAGCGGCGATTGAATTCCAAAGATGTTTAGGCAAGATGCCAAAAGTCAGATTGCTTAAAAACCCAATATAGGGCTTATCAATTTTAAATTGAATAGTGTGGTCGTCTAAGGGCGAAGTTTGAATTCCTTGCCAATTGCTGCGCAGAGGCGATTTGAAGGAAGGGTCAGACAAAAGATTTATGGTAAATAGGACATCGTCTACATTAAATGCTTCCCCATCATGCCAAGTCGCATTAGTCCGCAAATGGACGGTGTAGGTGGTTTTGTCTTCTGATAAATCATAACTTTCCGCCAAATCGGGGGCAATTTTTCCGGAAGAATCATATTTGAAAAGGCCGGAATATATGAGGCTCACCAAATCCGCATCAGTCTCATTGGAATTGGAAAGAAGGGGATTAATGTGGGCGGGTTGCCCGACGATGCCCTCGATGTATTCTCCGCCATAAGTAGGAACAGCTTTGGTTTTGGAATAATAAAAAAGCACGCCGCAACTTACGGTCGAGCCGATAAAAATAAGCCAAAGAAAATAAAAAAGAAATTTTTCTTTTAAATTTAGAATCTTATTTATTTGTAACCACCTGGATAAAGCAGAAAGGCGGCTTTTTTCGAGAAAATTACTAATATGTTTTACTATCAATTGGTTATTTTTTCACTTTGCTACTTTGCTACGACGAAGCCGACTGCAGCTAAAATGATAAACAAGCCTGAGAGTCCTACTGAAGCGGCGACTAAAAACTTTTCAAATCCTCTTTTGGTATAATATCCTCCGAAACTTCCACCGAAAGCACCACTTAAGCCGGCACCTCTGTTTTGAAGTAAGATTGATATAATAAGAAGGATAGAAACGATAATTTCAGCGATGCTTATTATTTTCTCCATATTTTTTAGTTGATCTTAGAAAAAAACTTTGAAATAACAGTCCTTTTAAAACTCATAATAGAATATCAAAAACTGCTCCAAAAGTCAATGGCACTAAGAACCTTTGTTTTTTTATTAACGTTATGGTTTAATTTAACTATATTATTAGGTTAACAAATTTTTAACAATATAACAACATTATGAAAGTCATTATTTTCGCCGGAGGGATTGGGACCAGGATGTGGCCACTTTCCAGAGTTAACTCGCCTAAGCAATTCGACGCTACTTTTAACGGAAAGTCCACTTTACAATTAGCCTACGCGCGAGTGGCGCCGGCTTTTGGAGCAGAAAATGTTTTTATCCAAACCAGTCAGGTGTATAAAAAAATCGTAGAGAAACAATTGCCGAAATTGCCCAAAAAAAATATTTTCTTGGAACCGGCCCGCAGAGACGTCGGTCCGGCCGTGGGTTTTGCTTTAAATCAATTGAATTGTTTGGGTTACGAAGGTCCAATGGCCATTATTTGGGCGGATCATTTAATGGATCGGGTGAATGAATTTAGGACGGCTTTAAAGGCCGGCGAAAAACTCATTGAAAAAGATCCGGAACGTTTTGTTTTTGTGGCGGAACGTCCCAGATTTGCTAATAATAATTTAGGTTGGATAAAAGTTGGGAAAGAACTGGGGAAAGTAGCGCGTCGAGACGTCTTCACTTTTCAAGGTTGGAAATATAAACCGGAAAAGAGTGTTTGTGAAAAGATGTATAAATCCGGTGATTATTTTTGGAACCCCGGCTATTTCATTACTTCAGCGAAATTTTTGACGGAGTGCTATCAGCAACTGGCTCCGGAGATTTGGAAATGTATCACTAAAAATCAATATGAAAAATGCCCGAAACTTTCTTTTGACAATGCCATCATTGAAAAAGTTGATCTCAAAAACGCCGTGATTTTAAAAACTAATATGGGATGGAGTGATCCCGGCACGCTCTATGCCTTGAAAGAAGCTTTGGAAGAATCGAGTGTGGGGAATGTCTTGAAAGGCAAGGTGGCGACACTTGAAACCTCGGACTCTTTGGTTTATAATCTTGAGCCCGGAAAACTCGTGGCCACTGTGGGTCTCAAAGGAATGGTCGTAGTCAATACCAAAGACGCCCTCATCGTGGCGCATAAAGACAATGTGGTGCAGATTACTAAATTGGTGAAGAAGATGAAGGAGGAAGGGTTGGGGAAATATCTTTAAAATAACGCGCCCCCTCTTCCGCAATCGGGAGGGGGCTTGGGTGGTACGTACCATAGAGGACTCTATAGAGTCCTCTATTTAATGCCAGTGATTCTGGAAATTGAGAAAAGTTGTGGTATAATAAAGTTATTAAAAATAAAAATAAAAACAGAATGAATCAAAAAATTGAAACAAAATTAGGCGTAATTATCATTGTAATTTTCGCTCTAACCACACTGGCTTTTGCACTAGTATGGGAGAAGAGTCGCAATGAAAATGAGGTTGAAAATAATGCAACAGCTACAAACAAACCGGCAGAGCAAGGAGGAGATGAAAAAAAACAGACTGATGAAAATAAGGATATCTATTACAAAAGCAATAACTTTGGAGTTGAATTTACGTATAAATCATTTCGAACTGGAAAACTAGGCAGTTTCATCCAGGAAAATGATAATAAAATCAGATTGATGGTGGCAAGAAATGATGGTGGTTATACAAATGAAAGGTGTAAGCAAGATAAAGACTGTCAAGAAATAGGTGGACTTATGTATTGGCCCGGCACCGGTGCATTAGAAATCTATGAAAAAAATGCTGATGAATCGATTGAGGATGCAATAATGAAAGTAGTAAAAAATAAAGGAGGTGACCCATCGAAATGCGAAGCTGATTCTTATGTGGAGCATTATGTAGGTCGAGAGGAAAAGCAATACTATATTAAATACAAGAAAGAATATATTCCCATGGAAAATGAAAACGTTTCAAATGGCTTTGAAAGAAGAAAAGAATTTGAAAAAGAAGCAATTAATGCTTGTTCAGATTTTGCAGTTGGAGTTGGTCCTGGGGGTAAGAATTTTATTTACCATTCAGAAGAATCGAAAACAAAGTTTGCATATATATATGGTGACAGGTCAGATGCTCCTGATATAAATGATGGATCAATAAAATTCATAGGAGAAAACAGGAAATAAAGTAAAATTTAAAGGGCAGGAACTCATTGAGTCTCTGCCCCTTTTTGTTTTATTAGCGCGTCGGCCAATAAGTAAAATTGAAATTATTGAGGCCTGGCAACTTTCCAATTATCAGTACCCCGTGTGTCGGAGAGTGCTTTATGAATTTTACCATCTAGGCCCCAGTTAGCATCAAGAACGTTGTTTCCGTCATAAATCAGTCCATAATGTCCATAATAGTTATCAACGAAGATATCACCTTGGACAACATAGTCCGTCAGATTGCCAGAGCCACGCGAAACAGTGTTTGTGCTAGGATTATACAAGTAGTCTCCAGAACCACAAGACGAGCCAAATGAGTCAGAACTGTGGTAAATTAAGGTCCCTTCACCCACTTGCATGATGTAATCATTATCAGCAACACAATTGTTATCTGCATCGTCGAAGGTGAGCCATTTAGTGGATTGAATATCGGAATCAGTTCCGCATAACCATCCCTTCTCCAGTATATAATGAATATAGAATTGAACCATCGCCCTGCATTGTCGATACTTGCTAATCCCTTTGTAGTCGTTACATCCTCCGGTATAATCACTTGAGGCTGTTAAGGTGTCCACATTCCCATAAAACTCCGGATACAGCGCCTTCACATAGACATCCAGATAATCATTAGAAGTGTCGCCATCATTTAAGAGATTATCCATTCCGGCAAAAACATTGTTTTTGGTTTGGTTTTTTGTTAGAATGAAAGAGTAAAAAATAACTTCAAAATAAAAATGGATAATAAAAAAATTCCTACAAAATTAGGAGTGGCCATCATTACAATTTTCGCTCTGACTGCTTTGGCTTTTATACTG
>JBBREE010000043.1:0-6259 GCA_038203255.1 Candidatus Moraniibacteriota bacterium
TGGTCAAAAAGCCTTGGATATGGCCCAAGAAAACAAACCTGATATTATGCTTTTGGATCTTATTATGCCAATTAAGGATGGATTTGAGACATTAAAAGATTTCAAATCTGACGAAAAACTTAAGGATGTCAAAGTGATTATTCTTTCCAATCTTAGCCAAGACGAGGACAGAAAAAAAGTTATGGAAATTGGAGCGGTGGATTATATGGTTAAGGCGAATGTGTCTTTTCGTGAGATTGTAGAAAAAATAAATTTTTTTATAAAAAGATAAAGTTGGTCATTATGAAAAATTTAATGGGTGTGGCTATTTCTTTTTTGGCCGCTGCCTTAGTCGCGGGGATATATCTTCTTTATAAGACACTTATTAACTGAGCAATTACATGGGGGCAGTTTATTTGTTAAGTGTTGATCGTAAAGAGGTCTGCTTAGAGGATGAAAAATGCTAAATTTCTGACCTATTGACTTTCTTCTCTAAATGCGCTATAATACGCTCATTGTAAGTCTTCTCAATAAGTTTAAGGTCTGCCTTACTCAAAGTTAAGTGCACGGGTAAACGACATGAGAGAGGTCGCCTTGCAATTTTAAATCGTAAGTAGAAATTCTGTAGAATTCCACTAAAGGAGTGGAAGAGACAGAGTACGCGAAAATGGCACAAAAACTATACGTAGGCAATTTGCCTTACAACGTTAACGATGATTCCCTAGGGAACATTTTTAGCGAAGTTGGAACAGTCAGTTCAGCAATGGTTATCACCGACAAGATGTCTGGACGATCCAAAGGTTTTGGATTTGTTGAAATGGCATCTGACGAAGAAGCTAAAGCTGCTATTGAAATGTTCAATGGTAAGGAAGTTGATGGACGAAAACTTACCGTAAACGAGGCTCGCCCGAAAGAAGATCGCCCAAGAGGATCTTTTGGTGGTGGAAACAGAGACCGATTCTAATCGTATTCTCGAGCATTGAAAACAACCCTTAGCGGGGTTGTTTTCTTTTTGGGGAAAATGTATTAAAATAGAAGATGTTGGAATATGTTTAAAAAATAAAGTAAAATTAATATGTCTAAAATTAAAAAAAGTTTGTTAATGGCAGGAATAGTGATTATTGTGGTTCTCCTTAGTTATTTCACTTGGCATAAAATGAAAGGTAGTGCTGAGGATGATGCCGGTATAATTTTTTTCTATGGAACGGAGTGCTCTCATTGTCAGGCAGTGGAAAAATATATCGCTGATAATCAAATCGACCAGAAAGTGTCTTTTTCCAAGAGAGAAGTTTCTAGCGATAGCAAAAATGCTAATTTGATGGTAAAAAAGGCCATGGAGTGTAATATCGATACTAAGACCCTAGGTATTCCCTTTATGTGGGCTAATGGTAAATGCTATATGGGAGACAATGAAGTTGAAAATTTCTTAAATGAAGAGGTGAAGAAAGGCGGTAGCAATCAACAAGAACAACAATAATAATTTCTCGTCGACTAATAACCAGCTATAAACCATTAGTTGATAACCAAAAACTATCAGTATGATTAAAAAAAATAAAATAATATTTTTTAGCTTGGTTGCGTTATTTATTTTTTCTGGCCATATAGCTCGGGCTTTCTGTCCGGTTTGCACTGTGGCTGTGGCGGGTGGGGTTGGACTGTCGCGTTATTTAGGGGTGGATGATACTATTACCGGTCTTTGGATTGGGGCACTTATTGTCGCTATGGTGATTTGGACTATAGAATGGCTTAAAAAAAAGAACTTTCGTTTTTGGGGAGAGCGGACTATTACAACCATAGCTTATTATCTTATGATCGCTCTGCCGCTTTTTTGGAATGATCTTGTCGGTCACCCGCTTAATAAAATTTGGGGAGTAGATAAATTAATACTGGGTATCTTTATAGGTAGTATTTTTTTCTTCTTGGGAGGTAAAATTCATTTCAGGATAAAGGACAAAAGAGGCGGGAAAGTCCTATTCCCTTTTCAAAAAGTTGTTTTTGCGGTAATGCCAGTTGTGATTTTGAGTGGTATATTTTATATGGTAACTAAATAATTTAAAAGGGGGCTATATTATTATGGAAGAAAATAATAAAAAAATTCAAAACGTAACAGAGCTAATCGAAAAGTTCGATCGTATGAAAAAACAAGATAAGTTAGACTTATCATCTGATCAAGACCTGACTATCGCTATTATGAATCTAGTAAGTATCGAAGAACATTTCTTCTTTACTGGGTCAAAACTAGGTAAACCGGAATATTTTGATTTATTACAAGAGGCGCGTAAGATGCGTGGAGAGCTTTTGCGAAAAATCATTAAAGAACCAGAAGGGGAAGTGTGGTGTATTTCTAAACATCTCTTGGCGGCTTCAATGCGTCTTATGGAAGTAGGAACAAAACAGCAAGGAATGGGCAAAAAAGAAGAGGCTCAGGATTTTTTCAAAAAAGCATATGAATTGTACTCACTTTTTTGGGGTATAAATATGAAAGTGGTTTCTACTGAAGATGTCAAAAAAATTGATGCCGAGGCGTTGAATAAACACGATAAGGAACCGAAGGGTTTTGTCGGTAAACTTGGAGAATTAGTGAGAAAGGCCATTGATTGTTGTATAGAATAAAAATAATTAACTTAAAAATAATTATGTTGATGAGAAAAATTACCGCGGGAATATTCTTAGGTACTTTCGCCCTGGCCTTGGCTGGTTGTGGCAGCAAAGCTGTCCCAACTCCTAATCAGGTACAGCCACAGAATTCTTCTGTGAAAAGTGATCAAGCGAATAGTGAGCAGATGGTGCCGGATAAAACTGTCCAAAAAATGCCGGAAGCGACCGGCAAAGTAGATGACACAGTGGATGCCATTATTTCCGGTGCGACTAACGAAGGAGTGCAGGCAACCAGCACCGATACAGACGCGACTTCAGCCGTGGATGATGGTCAAGACACTAATAAACTAAATAGTACTTATGATGAAAATGCATTATAAAAAAATAGGTTTAGCGATAATTGTTATCGGAGTTCTTCTGTCGTCAGGAGTTTTAGCAGAAGACAATGTGACAACTGGTTCTAGTGCTAATAAAAAAGTGGATCGGGTTCAGATGGTGCAAGACAGGAGGGATGCTAATCAAGAAAGACAGGCGACAAATGTTTGTGAGCGCGTTGCTCAATTTTCGGAAGATTTTAACCAAAAAGTTTCTACTCAAGAAAATAACATTAAGACGCGCCAACAGGAGCGCTTGACCAATTGGAGTGATAAAACCAGTGAAGCTGACGCTAAATTAGATAAGTTACGTTCAAATTGGGAGATAAATCGAGATGAGCAGTTTGCTAAATTAGACGCAGCGGCTACGTCCGATGAACAAAAAAAAGCGGTGAATGCTTTTGAAGTGGCTACTAAGGCGGCAATCACTACGCGTCAAGTCGCGGTGGATATTGCCATTAAAACTTTTCGAGAGGGTGTAAAAAATGCTATCGCTACTCGCCAAGGGCAGGTGGATGATATTGTTTCCACATCTTCTTCAAATCGAGAAATGGCCTTGGCTAAGGTTAAAGCTGATTGTGAAGCGGGAAAAGATGTGGTCACTGTGCAGGCTGATTTCCAAAATGGAGTGAAGGGTCTCCGTACTAAAATTCAAAATGACCATCAAAATGTTGCCAAAGTTAGTAGCACCGTGCAGGCTCTTATCCAAACCAGAAGAACAGCTGTGGAAAAGGCGATGAATGATTTTAAAGCGACAATGGAACAATCTCGTGTTGCTCTTAAAAAAGCTTTTCCACAAGATGAAGCTTCTGACAGTGCGACCGACACGGAAGTTTCTAATTAAAAAAGTTTTAGAAAATTTTTCAAAAAACCCGCTTTGCAAGAGACGGGTTTTTTCTATTTTTACTTTTTCTTTCCGCAAGAAAAAGTAACAAAAAGAACTCTCAATCCAGTTGCGTGCGCCAATAAATTCATCGCTTGTTTGCTAAATTTACTAGCTACCTCTAAAAAGACCAACTATGAGTAAATTCTTAACGCAAACTCGCTCGAATTTATAGTGTCGCACTCCACGGGGCTTGAATTAAAATGTTTAATACAATACTAGATACTAAATACATTTTGCTATATACTAGAATATATGTTTGAACGCACTAAAAACCTAAGACTTTCGGTCATAAAACAGATTGAACTCCGGGCGGCCAAGTTCCCGGGAGTGATTTCTTTGGCGCAAGGGGTGCCTAGTTTTGACACGCCGGAGTGCATTAAGCGCCGAGTGGAATTGGCGTTAAGGCGCGGGGTGGTGGCTAAATATTCTCTTTCGCCGGGCATGGCCGAACTGCGGGAATTGATTGAGATAAAATTGGCGGAGCAAAATATGTTTTATGATTTTGAAAAAGAAATCGTAGTAACAGCTGGCTCTATTGAAGGCATCACTGCTACACTTTTGGCCATTACTAACCCGGGTGACGAAGTTATTATTCCAGAGCCTACTTATACATCATACCGAGAAGTCATCCTTTTGGCCGGATGTCAGCCTGTTTTCGTGCCATTGAATGAAGAAAAAGGTTGGGCGTTTGAATTGGATAGATATGAAGCAGCCATTACGCCTCGCACTAAAGCTATTTTTTATTGCAATCCAAATAATCCTACAGGGACTATCTATTCCAAGGAACAACTTTTGGGGCTGGCTGAATTGGCTAAAAAACACAATCTTTTTCTTATAAGTGATGAAGTGTATAAGGATTTTCTTTTTGACGACGATGACGTTAAGACATCGGATGTCGAAAGCGTAAAAAGACCCAGTCGGACATCTGATGTCTCGCCAACCAGAATTTTTTCTTTGGCGGAATTACCTGAATTGCGAAAAAGAGTTATTAGGCTTTTCAGTTTTTCCAAATCATACGCGATGACCGGCTGGCGAGTGGGTTATTTGCATACAGACGAATCCATTGCGCGGGAAATTATTAAGGTGCACGATTGTTTGGTGACTTGTGCGCCGGTGATTTCTCAATATGCTGCTATGGGAGCATTGGAGATGGCGGAGAAAGATGTTAAGTTTTTTAATCAACAGTATAAAAAACGTCGCGATTTAGTATGTTCTCGCTTGGACCGCTTGTCCCACATTTTCAGTTATGTTAAGCCCACTAGCGCTTATTATATTTTCCCTAAAGTGCTCAAAAAAGACATTTCACTTGATTCATATGACTGTCCGGAGAGTTTTTCTTGGAAGTTCGCACTCTATTTGCTCGAAAAATCCCAAGTAGCGGTGGTACCAGGGGTGGCTTTTGGTCCTAATGGTGAAGATCATATTAGGATTAGTTTTGGGAGGAGCGAGGAAGATATTAATCGGGCGTTCGATAGGATGGATAAATTATTTTTATGAAACCTTTTTTTAAAATCTTATTAAAATATTATCTAAAATATATCACAAAACTTGTGCTTGTGATTCATCGCCCCATGATTATTGTGGTGGCCGGTTCGACGAATAAAACTTTCGTGCGAGATGAGATTAGGAGAGTATTTATAGAAAAGGGAATGGCCGTTAGGGCTAACCCGAAAAATTTCAATACGGAAATTGGGTTGCCGTTAGCCATTCTTGGGATTGGCAGTGGGTATGGATCATACCGCGATTGGTTGCCGGCTATGAAAAATGCCTTTAGCGCCATTTTTAAGAAAAATTTTCCGGAAGTTCTAGTTTTGGAATTGGGCGTTTCACAAAAAGGGGATATGAAATATCTATTATCGATAGTGAAGCCTGAAATTTCTATCATTACAAATATCACTCAACGGTACATCGAATCTTTTTCAGGGTTGGATCGGATGATGGCGGAATACGAGTATTTGGTTAAAAATACCCAAGCATCGGGAAGGGTAATTTTGAACTATGACAATGAGTCAGTGCGAGCACTTGGAAAAAAAGCTAAGGCTAAAGTGGTATATTTCGGAAAGACTGTTTTGGCGGAAGATGGGGTGAGAATTGAAAGCATTTTACGTACGGAAACCGGTGAGATTGTTGAAATGAATTATAAAGGGAAAAAAGAAAAAATATCAACTGCGCGTTTTGGTGAGCATTATGCATATTCCGCGGCGGTTGGGGTGATTGTCAAAGAGGGATTATGATGATATGATATCATTATAATAACTGAAAAACAAAAAATGGATAAATCAAAATCAACCCCAATCATTCCAGACGAAAGAATAGTTGGAAAAATATATTATATCCGTGGAGAAAAAGTGATGTTTGACCGCGATTTAGCAGTACTTTACGGCGTAGAGACGAAATCTTTAAAACAAGCGGTTAAAAGAAA
>JBBREE010000044.1:0-5850 GCA_038203255.1 Candidatus Moraniibacteriota bacterium
CGAATACAATTCGGACTCGGTTTTGCGAAACTATTTTCTGGGGAAAGGATTCGCAAAACCGAGACTAATTTGTTTTGGCGGAAATTCGGATTGCGTTCCCGCGCGGAGGAGGGGTTTGGGGAGGAATCCGCGCGGGCTTCTCCCGCACCCTGTGCGAAGAGCATTATGTTCCGGCGGGAAATTATAAACGATGTATCTCGCAATTTTCCAAATGTTTTTCAGCCTCTAAAATACTCTTTTCCATTATTTCAACAGCTTCTAAGGGATACTTACCAGAAGCACTCTCCTCGGAAAGCATCACCGCATCAGCACCATTTATTATCGCATACGTTATATCAGTCACTTCCGCTCGAGTTGGTAAAGGATTTTCGGTCATTGAAAGCATCATTTGAGTCGCCACTATTACTGGCTTTCCCGCTTTTTTACATTTTTCAATAATTTCTTTTTCAATGAAAGGAATCTGTTCGAGCGGAACTTCATTGCCCAAATCTCCACGAGCAATCATCACCGCATCAGCAACTTTTATAATCTTATCAATATTATCCAACGCAACTTTCCTTTCAATTTTTGCAATAATAGAAATTACCTTTCCAAACTCTTGCATTTTTGCTCGTAATTTAACGATATCTTCTGCTTCACCAACAAAAGACATAGCAACATAATCAACATTTTGCTCAATGCCAAATCTCAAATCCGCCAAATCTTTTTCTGTGATTATTTCTACTGCTCCATCTTTAAATTCATGTCCTGTTTTTTCTTGCACTCTTGGTCCGGATAAATCCTGAATAATGGGAATTTTTTTGCCTGCTTCTGTCGCCGCTTCTCTAACATTTTTTATATAATTTGCATGTTCTTCATACGTCCCCCAAGAAAAATTCAAGCGGACAACATCCATGTTGTGTTGTATCATTTCTTTTATTATCTCTTTGTCCTTTGTAGCTGGACCAATGGTTGCCACAATCTGTGCTTTGGAATTCATATTACTTTGATATTTTTATTAATCTCTTATATTTTACCATTCTTTCGGATTTTAAAGGCGAACCGGATTTGAGTCCGAAACAGCCGAAAGCATAAACAAGGTCTGCTATAAAATCGTCATCTGTCTCCCCACTCCGATGGCTTACAATTAATTCAATTTTATTTTCTCGCGCCAACTTCATTGTTTCAAGTGTTTCCGAAAGCGTGCCGATCTGATTCGGTTTAATAATCATTGCATTGATGCTTTTTTTCTCTATCGCTTTTTGTAAAAGTATTTTATTTGTCACAGTCAGATCATCTCCCATTACAATTAAATTGTAATGATTTTCTTTTAATTTTCTAAAACTATCAAAGTCCTCTTCATCGAAAGGATCTTCAATGGAAAACAAATTAAATTCTTTAATAAAAGAGTTGTAAATATTCATTAATTCTTCTTTTGAAATATCTTTGCCGGCGACTCTATAAAAATTATGATCATAAAAAGAAGAAGAAGCCACGTCAAGTGCTAATCTTACATTACCATCAAAATTATTTTCTTTTATGGCTTTAGTTAAAAATTCAAGTGGTTTTCTAATATCACTAATCTTTGGCGCATAACCACCTTCATCGCCCAAGATTAGCGATTCTTTACCCAATTCTTCACCAATAATTTTTTTCAAACTATTTTGTATTTTAACGCCTATTTCCAGCGCTTCAGAAATATCATCTGTTTCGGGTACTACATGATATTCTTGGAAAGAAAGATCGTTCTTAGCATGCTTGCCTCCATTTATTAAATTCATATAAAGATACGGGACACTTCTTGATGGTTTTATTTCGCACAATGTCCGCAAATATTTAAAAACTTCAACATTGGAAACTCTGGCAGCCAATTTTGCACAAGCAATAGAGACGCCAATCATACTATTTCCGCCCAAATTATCTTTATTTGGCGTTCCGTCGAGATTAATCATTATTTCATCTATTTCTTTTTGATTTAGGATATCCTTTCCAAGCAAAGCTCTAGCTATTAAATTATTTACTTTAAATATTGCATCTTTTACTCCCTTTCCATCTTGATCCCTGAGTTCATGCGCTTCATGCACACCTGTGCTTGCTCCAGAAGGTACAGAAAAACTTCCTATAAAATCACCTGAATAAACTGACACTTTAATAGAGGGATTTCCACGAGAATCCTTTATTTCTTCTGCAATAATTTTACTAATTTTATAAATATTATCTTCACTCATAACCTTTTAATTTTACCATATTTTTGATATAATCCATAATATAGGCATGAAAGATTTTTTCGTAAAAATAAGAAATTGGAAGATGAAAAAACTGTATCAGTGGGTTTTGAAACCTATTTTTTTTAAATTTGACCCAGAAATGATTCACGATCAAATGACATCTGTTGGCGAATTTTTGGGCAAATTCTACATAACCAGAAAAATAACAGGGTACTTTTTCAGATATTCTAATCCGATGCTCCGTCAAAATATTCTGGGTATAAATTTTGAAAATCCTGTCGGCCTTTCCGCTGGATTTGATAAAAACGCAGTCCTTACAAATATTTTGTCAGAAGTCGGATTTGGCTTTATGGAAGTCGGTTCTATAACCGGAGAAAAATGCGAAGGCAATCCAAAACCAAGATTATGGCGTTTGAAAAAATCAAAATCTCTAGCAGTATATTACGGTTTAAAAAATGAAGGGTGTGAATCTGTCGCAAAGAGATTGTCCAGAAAAAAATTCAAAATACCAGTCAATATTAGCATAGCCAAAACAAATTGTAGCGATACTGTCGATACTGAAAAAGGAATAGAAGATTATTTCAAAGCGTATAATGCATTTTCCAATATTGGTGATTTTATTACGATAAACATAAGTTGTCCGAATGTTTTTGGTGGACAACCTTTTACTGACAGCAAAAAACTTGGAGCATTACTTGAAAGAATCATATCTATTCCAAAAACCAAGCCAATCTTTTTAAAACTGTCACCGGATTTAAATAATGAAGAAATAGGTGAAATAATAGATTTGGCAATTAAATTTAAAATTGATGGATTTATTTGTTCTAATTTAACAAAAAACAGAAACAATAAAAATATAATAGATGAACAAATACCAGAAAAAGGCGGGCTTAGCGGAAAAGTGGTATCCGATATGTCCGATGATTTAATAAGACATGTTTACAAAAAGACCGGCGGAAAATCGGTAATAATCGGCGTCGGCGGAATATTTACGGCAGAAGATGCGTATAAAAAAATAAAAGCCGGAGCATCGCTTCTTGAATTAATTACTGGAATGATTTTTGAAGGCCCTCAAGTGATCAGCGAGATAAATCTTGGACTTATAAAACTGCTAAAAAAAGACGGGTATAAAAATATATCGGAAGCGATCGGGAAAGAATAAGATATTTATTTTTTTCTCGTCAGTAAAATCATCAAATCGGACACGTTCGCGCCGGTCGGGCCGGTCATAATCACATCACCCAGTTTTTTAAAAACCGGATAAGAATCAAATCGATCAATATAGTCGTCAATGTTAAGACCCGATTTTTGAAGTTTTTCCAAAGTATTTTTATCTATTATCGCCCCACCAGCATCGCTGTTGTCCATACCGTCTGAAGCGAGAAGAATGAGAACTGAATTTTCATCAACTTTCCGAATTGCCTTTAATCCCATAAATAAATTCCGTCCGCCCGAACCACCTTTTTTTGTAATACTCACATTCGGTTCACCAGCTGCTAATACGACTGTATTCTCTTTTTTTGCATCCAAAACTTTTTTAAGCGCTATATCCACATCATCGTACAATTCAGTTGAAATAATGTTCGACTCGAAACCCATCTCCTTGGCTTTCTGCGTCATGGCTTCGACTGCCGTCTTGTTTGATACTAAAACGATATTGTGCACTTTTTCAAAATACTTATTATCTTTTGGTGTTTCAATTAAATCAAATTGTCCTAAATTATACTCATGAATAATCATTTCCGCATTATGAATTGTTGTCTCATCTTTATATGTCGGACCCGAAGCAACATCTTGGGCTCTATCTCCCGGAACATCAGAAAAAATAAGTCCGATTACTGTCGCAGGATAAGCGATTTTTGCCAAACCGCCGCCTTTAAGCAAAGAAAGATGCTTTCTAATTGTATTTATTACTGTTATCGTTTGTCCATATTTCAAAAACACATCATAAAGAGTTGACCCTTGTACACATTCACTTTCTGGATAACATAAAAGCGCCGAACCACCGCCTGAAACTAATGCAATTACTAAATCATCTTCGTCTGAATTATTTGCTATTTCATAAATTTTTTTTCCAGCTTCAATATTAGCCTCAGATGACCTAGGATGAGTACCAGCAAAAGTTTCAATATAATCACAAGTAACTTTACTAAGACCTATTACCACACCTTCTTTTATCTTGCCTTCTAACACTTTTTCCAAAGCAAAAGCCGCATCAGATGAAGCTTTACCAAAACCAACTACTCTTATTTTTTTGAATTTAGATAAATCAAAATCCTCCCCTTTTATACTTAAAATATTATTTTTTAATTTAACAGAATCAAATATGACCTGCTCCGTATTTATAGCATTGAACCCAGCTTCAGCAATTTCAAGCGCTAATTTCCGATTTTCTGTATTTGCTAATTCGTCAAAATTTTTAATCCATTTCTTTTGCATAAAATTAATTTACTATATTTTGTATCTTACCTGAAATAAAAGCATTAATATTATCAACGGTTGTCTTAATAATTTCTTCTTCTGCTTCCTTTGAATAAAACGCAATGTGCGGAGTAACAATTACATTCGGCATATCTATTAAAATATGATCTTCTAAGAGTATTTTATAGTCTTTTACTTTTTCAGCTTTTTTAGCATTAGAAAGAATTTCAATTTCTTCTTTAAGTTCTCGTTCGCTCTCCAATACATCAAGCCCCGCTCCGGCTATAATTTTCTCTTTAAGACCCCAAATAAGCGCGTCTGTGTCAATAAGTTCCCCACGAGCAGTATTTATTAGATAAACTCCCTTTTTCATTATAGAAATCTTATCTTTATTTATTAAATGATGATTTTCCTTACTATAAGGAACATGAAGTGTAATAATATCAGATTGAGATAAAAGCTCTGATAATTCTTTATATTCAAAACCATTTTCTTTAGCAAAAATAATATCAGGATATAGATCATAAGCTATAATATTCATACTAAAACCTTTTGCAATTTTAATAACATTTTTTCCAATTTTACCTGTACCAATAACACCAATTATTTTCCCCCTTAAATCAAAACCTTGAAATGAGGAGATTGAAAAAACAGCACCTTCTCGTAGTTGATGAGAAGCATTGGAAACTTTTCTTGAAAGATTTAAAAGGAGAGCGAAAACAAATTCAGCAACCGTATATGATCCATATGCTGGAACATTCGAAACTCGTATTCCTTTCGTTTCGCAATATGCTGTGTCAATATGATCAAAACCCGTTGAACGAGTAGCTATAAATTTTAAGTTAGGCAAACCGTCAATTATGTTTTTATTTACCTCTGAATTTATAAAAACAGAAAGAACTTCAGCATCTTTTGCTAAATCAATGTTTTCTTCTATTAATTTGTCTTCATAAAACGAGACGTCTGTGTTTGGAAAAAGATCTCTCAGGGTAGTTTGCTCATTTTGAGGTGTCTCAAAAAATATAATCTTCATATTTACATTATAACACACAAGTCCCAGACGTAGCCAAAAAATCCGAACAGAAGCCCGCGCGGATTCCTCCCCAAACCCCTCCTCCGCGCGGGAACGCAATCCGAATTTCCGCCAAAACAAATTAGTCTCGGTTTTGCGAATCCTTTCCCCAGAAAATAGTTTCGCAAAACCGAGTCCGAATTGTATTCG
>JBBREE010000045.1:0-5815 GCA_038203255.1 Candidatus Moraniibacteriota bacterium
ATGAAATTGATTTGACAAAAAATTCAATGGCCAATGAAAACATAGTTGAATATAAATGGGTGACAAAAGAAGAATTTTTGAGTGATATTTATCCCGTCGGACATGAAAGTTTGAAGCAGTTGGTTGCTTCTTTATAAAAAATTTTATTTTAAAAAGCTATGCAATTTTTAAACATAATCAATGAACGCGACGAAGTGATTGGGAAAGATACTAGGGAGAGCGTTCACAAAAAAGGCCTGCTTCACCGGGAAGTTCATGTTTAGTTTTATAATAAGAGAGGGGAGGTTGTTTTTCAAAAGAGATCCAAAAGCAAGGACACATATCCCGGGATGTTGGATGCTTCCGTGGGAGCGCATGTCGACGTCGGCGAGGATTATCTGTCAGCGGCCGTTCGAGAAACACAAGAAGAAAGTGGCAGGAATTAATTCATTAACTATTAAATGTAATATGGAAACATACGAACAGGAAAAAAATGGTCTTAAAAAAGATGCTTTAGTTTTTGGTTCATTTTCATTATCTCTTTTTTGGGTAATAGCTCTTTGGAATTTTTGGTCGCGCTTTGTCGACGCTTTGGGTTTTAATATGACGGCTTTTATCTTAGGGGTATTGGTGCTATTTTTTGCCGTTACTGGTTTCAAAAGCATAAAAAGCAACTATTCTTGGGCTATCCCAATTATGCTTATAGCTACTAGTTTTTCTTTATGGGATAATCCATATTTGAAAGTAGTCAGCCTTTTTTTCTTGCCGGTAATATGTAGTATTTTTTTTGCCTATGCTTTTTTCCCTAAGAATAAACTGAGTATTCAAAGAATTGTTTTTTCCTTCCTTTTTGAAAGGATTACACTTTTAATCAAATTGAATGAGGCAGTTAGACTTATTTTTGAAAAATTAAGAATTGGAAAGGGGGAAAAATCAAAACTGATCATGCGAATAATCCTTGGTTTTTTCTTGTTTATTATTCTGGCTTTTACGATTTTTCTTCCGCTCCTTTCGGCGGCTGATCCGGTGTTTAAAATAATGGTTCAAGCTACTATGGATTGGTTTTATGATATAATTTCTTGGCGCTATTTTATGCGTATAGTTCTTGCCTCACTCTCGACTATTTTTCTAATAAGTTATTTCCTTTCATTGGAAAAAGCGAAAGGAAAACCTTCATTGATTCAGAATAAAAGCGAGAATAAGCCGATTGATCCAATTGTTTCTGGTATTATTTTGGGTGGTGTCATGCTACTCTATGTAATATTTCTTTGGACGCAACTTTCCCATCTATGGATCAATCAATTGCCCGTTGAGTTCCGTGAAACAGAAAGATTGGTTAAGAGTGGATTTTGGCAGCTATTTACACTTTCCCTTATTAACATCGCTTTTTTCTTTGGCTACTTTAGGAAAACAAATTTGTTTGTCCAAAACATCTTGAAAGCTTTTACGATCGCGTCTTTCCTATTGCTTTTGTCCGCGGGACAGCGCATGTTTTTGTATGTCCTTTATTATGGCTTGAGTTATGAAAAATTTTTCGCTTCCTATGTGGTCGTTTATTGTGCATTACTTTTCGTTTGGCTGGCCTATCAACTTTTCTTTAATCGTACTGGAAATATTTTAAAATTCGTCATTTTTTCTTTGCTTTGGATGTATGCAGTTCTTACAGTAATGCCAGTTGAGCGTATCATATTTTCCTTCAATGCTAATCTTGCCACTAGAGATGATTCGCGGATAAAGCTAAATGAACTGCGTATGCTTTCTTATGACGCCTTCCCTTTAATAGTCGATTATCGAAAGGATGAAGTTTGGGAGAAAGATTGGTGCTACTGGAGTCAATCTAAACTTAGAACGTTAGAAAGGAAAGAATGGTATGAAAAGAATCTGTCTAATATCATTCCTGTCAACGCGTTTGATAGTTGGAAAAATGGTGAATGCGCAAAATTATTCAATGAAGATACAACTAAGGTGAGGATGCCGGAAACAGTAATAGAGGACACACGCAAAACCTATCGAAATGAAGAATTTTCTTTTGAAGTGAAATATCCCGACGCAGGCTGGAAAATAATCAACTATTTCGACACTAAAACTGGGACGTATTCGGGAGGCAATATCTTTAAGGATCCTGAAACTAATGTGGCTGTACTTCCATTGGGCAGTAAAAATATTAGTGACTATCCGGAGACAAAAGTAGTTGTCTCTCAGATTAAGATTGGAGAAATTTTTGCTCAAAAAAAAGTTTGGCAACTTCCAGAAGGAAAATTTTTCTCAACTGTTAATCTTTCTTCTTATCCATCTTTTTGGAATGAAAAACAAGTTATAGAAATAAAATACAAAAAAGAAACAGAAAAGGAAGTGAATGATATAGTCACTTCTTTACGTTTTTATAAGTAGTCGCTTTTAATCCGGAAGAATATGCCTGACCCAACGCCTTTAGTGGAATAATCCGAAAAATATATAAGAATTTTTTTGCCAATAATTAGGTTTTGGCTTAGAATGGGGATAATCAATTGTTACGTAGCATGCTACGTAACAAAGGGAAACTTGTTGTTAAAATAATTATTAGTGATTTTATAAGCAGAGATTGGAGGAATGAATAACAAAGTATAAACTTAATTTTATGGTTATTAAAAAAATCACTCAAGCTGGTAATCCTATTCTGAGAAAAAAAGCGAAGCCAATTACCGATATCAAATCTCATAAAACTAAGAAAATTATAAAAGACCTGATTGATACGATGCGAGGAAGTGCCTTGGTTGGTGTTTCCGCTCCACAAATAGGTCAAAGTTTTCAGATATTTGTAACTGAAATAAGAAAAACAATTAATAGAGACATCAAAGAAAAAGATGATTTAAGAATTTTTATAAACCCCAAAATTATCAAGTCGTCCAAAAAAGAAGTCGTTGGATATGAAGGTTGTGGAAGTGTCGGGAGCGCTCAGCTATTTGGGCCGGTAAAAAGACAGATGGAGGTGACGGTCGAAGCAACAGATGAGAAAGGTGAAAAGTTTACATTGAAAGCGCAGGGCTTATTAGCAAGAGTCATCCAGCACGAAGCTGATCATATAAACGGAATACTTTTCACGGATAAAATTTCTGATTACAAGAAAATTATGAGTGGGGAGGAATATAAAAAGATAGGGAAAAAATAAAAAAAACACCGAGGCGATTTTGAAATATAAACGGGAGAGTTTTGAGGGAATGGAAAAAAGTTATTAAGTTAAAAAGAATACTCCAAAAAATATATTATGAATAATCTAGAACGACCAAATAAAGAAATTATGCCAAACTCGAAATTAAGTATTGAGCTCAGGGAAATTATCAAAAATAAATTTTCTGATGCGGAAAACGCGCGAGAATATCTTGAAAGATTGAAGGAAGGAAAATTGACTAAACATGAAAATCAGCAATCTCATTTTTGTGCATATTTTGCAGCTATAGATCCAGTGGCTAAGGAAATTTTTGCGGGGAGTCACAAAAAAGCCGGGCTTTGGTTGGTGAACGGCGGGCATATCGATGAGGGTGAAACCTTGAAAGAAACTTTAAAAAGAGAAATTGATGAAGAATGGGGACTACGCTATGAGGATTTGGACGTGAGTGAGCCAGAGCTTCTTACTATAACGGAAATATATAATCCCGAAAAACAACCTTGTCTTGAACATTTCGACGTTTGGCATTTTGTGGTTGTGGATAAAAATAGTTTTAATCCCGACAAGGGAAAAATGTCCAAAGAATTTCACGAAAATAGATGGCTAGGCATGGAAGACGCGAGAAAGCTATTTATTGACAAGAACCACAATGAGGCCGTTGATTTTCTAGAGGATAATTTATTTGAGAAATAATATCCTTGCGTATGTAATGGCATAAATTAAAAAATATATAGAAAAAATCACAACCCCAAAGAATTTCAAGGGTTGGTGGCGAAAAACTGTGGATAACTTTTGGAGAAAAGCCTAATAATGGGCTTTTTTTGTTGCTAGTTAAAGTGTTGCGTTGTGTTGACCAATGAGGCGTAGTGGAGTAAAATAGGGTAAAGTAGTAAGAAAGTGGGGTAAAGTGGTAAATTTATGTTCATTGGAGAATATCAACATTCTATTGACCCGAAAAAAAGATTGGCAGTGCCATCTAAATTTCGCAATGAACTTAAAAACAAAATTGTAGTGACGCGAGGATTGGACAAATGTCTTTTTGTTTATCCAATGAAAACTTGGGAAGAGATTGCGGGAAAATTAGGTTCGATGCCGGTCGGAGAAGCGAGCACTCGAAGTTTTGTAAGATTAATGTTGGCCGGCGCGACTGATTGTGAGATTGATAAGCAAGGGAGAATTTTGGTGCCGGATTATTTGAAAGAATATGCAGGACTGGATAAAAACGTAGTCATTGCCGGACTTTTCAATCGATTGGAAATTTGGGATGAGAATAAATGGACCGCCTACAAGAAGAACGCTGAGAAAAACACGGATGAGATTGCCGAACAGTTGGGAAAGTTGGGAGTATATTAGTCTGAACCACTGATTCGCGCATGATTAAAATGATTACACTGAATTAAGAAAGACAAATAACTGATAAATTGATGAGTATACATAAACCGGTGTTACTGAAGGAAACTATCGAAGGGCTGAATTTGAAAGATGACAGCATAGTTATTGATGCGACATTTGGAGGAGCTGGACACAGTCGAGAGATTTTAAAAATAATAACAAGCGGAAAATTGATTGCGATTGATGCGGATAAAGAGGCGTTAGATAATTTTGCAAAAGAAAAAGATGAAAGAGTGATTTTAGTTAATGATAATTTTTCCAATTTAGAAAGTATTTTAGTAGATTTAAAAATAGAAAAAGTGGATGCGATTATGGCGGACCTCGGATGGTCGAGCGATCAGCTGATTGGGAAAGGGATGAGTTTTTTGCAAGATGAACCGTTGGATATGCGACTGAATAAGAATCAGGAGCTGAACGCTAGGACAGTTGTGAATGAATATACGCCAGAAGAGTTGAGTCGGATAATTAAAACTTACGGAGAAGAAAGATTTGCCAGAAACATTGTGAGAAAGATTGTTGAAGCCAGAAAAGAAAAATCCATAGAAACAACCGGAGAATTGGCGAGTATTATTGAAAAAGCAGTCGGCGGAAAATACCGGCGGGAGAAGATTCATCCGGCCACTAGAACTTTTCAGGCTCTCCGCATTGAAGTTAATCAGGAATTGGAAAATCTCGAAAAATTTCTGCCAATAGCGATTGATAAATTGAATCCGGAAGGAAGATTGACAGTCATTTCATTTCATTCATTAGAAGATAGAATTGTTAAAAATATTTTTAGGGCAAATGCTAGGGGATGTATTTGCCCGGCGCAGTTTCCGAAATGTGTCTGTGACGGAAAGCCGATCGTTAAGGTTTTGACTAAAAAGCCTGTGATGGCCGGAGAGGAAGAAATCGGCATCAACTCACGTTCTAGAAGCGCTAAGCTTCGAGTGTGTGAGAAATTATGATGCCGAGGAGACGTTTTGGAGGTAAAGTTAAAATAAATAAGAAATAATTTTCAGGGGGACTGAAAATTAATGTTGGGAATAACAAACATATCAATCGCTGGGCTGAGACTGTCTGGCAAAAGAAATCCGGCCCGCGTAAGGTCTGCGGCGGCTCTTTCGAATTGCAGTGTTTTGCGCATGAACAAATGCAAAAGTATGGCGGTTAGCACTAGGGAAAAAGCTTCGGGAAGAAATGCAAAAATAAATTTAACAATAGGCTTGAAAAGTGCTTGGTTCGTTCTGGCCTCGGTTATTATTTTCTCCGGCGTATTCTACCTCTATCAGGTTAACTCTTTGGCTACTAAGGGTTATG
>JBBREE010000046.1:0-5598 GCA_038203255.1 Candidatus Moraniibacteriota bacterium
TGCTGGCGGTCGGGAAGATTTAGCAGAGAAAGAAAGCGCCGAAGTGGAAATTCTTTTAGCCTATATGCCGTCTCAAATGGATGAAACCGCAGTGGATTTGGAAGTGGAAAAAATCATTGATGAAACCGGAGCCACCACCAAGGCGGAAATCGGAAAAGTGATGGGCATAGCGATGGGACGCCTGAAAGGCAAAGCTGATGGTAATTTAGTCAAGAAATTAGTGGAAGAAAAATTGCAATAAACTTTTTTCTTTTCGCACAAAAAACAACTCTAGCTTTTTGGCGGGGTTGTTTTTGTTAAGGTAAAATTTATTAATTAAAAAATATAAATATGATAGTAGAAAAACAACCTTGGGTAAAAACACCTGAAACATTGTCATTTTTCCACTGCACTTCTTATGATTTGGAAAAAATGAGAAGTATTATTGTTGAAATGGATTTTGAGGATTTGGCTTGGTATCTAAAAGAGATAGTTAAAGGCAGACTGCCGGAAGACGTGGAGTATCCAAAAGGAGTCAGTGACATAAATCGTTATGCCGATAAGCCGGTTATTCTTATTGATGCTTATTATGATAACAAAATTGCCAAGGAAGAAGATGTCGTTGTTTATTTAAAAAGCGTGGGAGTTGAAGTTACACCCGAGCTTAATCAGAAAGCTCTGAAAACCCTCGAAGATTCTAGGAAGAAAGAAGTGGAGCTCTATAACTACCGTACCGGAAAAACGGACAAATTCCCGGAAGGGGTTGGGAGAAAAGAAGATTTTGATTTTCTCTTCTCAGTCGGAAATGAATTTCGAAAAAAGTACGAGAAAAAGATTATTGATCATTTTATTAAAAATAAAGAATAATAATTTTTTGATTAGTTGGAATTGGGAATAAACTTTTTTCATCCAGAGAGAGCTCGATGCCGTAGATGTTGTAAACATTGACATTTTTCCTTATGTAAGCTATTGTTTAGCGAGTAATAATAATAAAATTATATGAGTAAAAAAGTAATAATTTCTGGGTTCTGCGTAGTTGTTATTTTAGTTGGGGGAATTGGTTTTAGAGAGTGGAAAAACAATACTATAAAAGATCAACGAATAACAGAAACTCAAAAAGAAGAAAATAAAAATAATCAGCCAGTTACATTTGAAGATCTATTTAATAACCTGGCTTTAATGAAGGCCACTACTCCTGATGTGTCTGATTGGGTGGGATATAGAAATGATGCTATGGGTTTTAGTATTAAGATTCCTAACGATTGGTATGTTGAAAGTTCGAATGGTAAATTTGTCTGCATTAAAAGTAAAACAAGGAAATTTTACTTTGAAGGCGGAGAGTCTTGCGGTATTGTTGTAAATAAGTATTCAGAAGATGATTTTGTTAGATTCATTGAGATGTCCAAGAAGGACAATGAATTGAAATACATCGAATTAGATTCGAAAAAAATTCTGTATATGAGTGGATATTCTTTGCCCAGAGTAGCTATTAAGAATAAAGATGATGTATGGGAAGCCAGTATCCAAGGTGCGGACAATAGTATAAAAAATGAAACATTATATGGGATTATCAATTTTATAAGATTCGAGTGATTTATTTCTTAAATCTTAGATCTGTATAATGTTTCTAAATTTTAAAACATAAACTAATCATAAATACAAAAAAGGAGGTGATAGCACATTAAAAATTGAATAAAAATGATAAGAGGCTAATTAAACCGAAAACCTAAGTGATTATGGAGGCAAAGAATGAAACGATTAGTAACGCACTGGATTCTTGCGATGGTTTGTTTAATGATAGTTTCTTCGACGGTGTACGCCGGAGAAATTACATCAACTGGATTTTATTATCCTCTCAAGGATGACACTCCTAATTATTCCAATTGTGGAAAGTGGTTGAGTCGTCCCAGTCCCAATGGTTGTTACCCTTCTAGCGGTGTATATCATATTGGGGTTGATATGGCAGCGGGTCAAAACGATTCAGTTTATGCTATTGCTGATGGAAAAATTCTTTCAGTAAGCTCCAATGGATGGTCATCTGGCAGTACAATTAATGTTGGGATTTTCATCGAGCATTATTTGCCCAATGGCCAGTCTTTTACAGCTCTCTATGGGCACATTGAAACAAGTAGCGCAAAAAAAAGTGGCAATGTTAAAGCCGGAGACAAAATTGGGGAAATCGGAGACTGGAATGGAAGCGGAGATCACCTGCATTTTGCGATAATTACCCCAGAACTCAAGTATCCTGTAGATGGAGGAAAATTGGGACGATGGCCGGATAATGAATATGGCATGTTGAAGGGAGAATATTATGACAACGGCCTTATCGACCCTATTTGGTTCATTACCCACAATAGCCCGGATAATATGTTGTCCAGGAGCGGAATTTCTGTTCCAAATAATATTACCATGGCAAGTCCTTGGTTTTCTGAGCTGTGCGTAAAAATGTACGACTCAAGATGCGATGGATCGAGTATGACTACTTGGGAAGAATGTGTTCTCGAAGGAAGTTCTTTGTGTTCAGATGATCCGTCAAAATGGAGTGCTTTATCCTCGGGTGGCTACTCAAGTGGGAATACTGAGAATGCTGGTGGAGACATTGGGTACGAAACACCAGTTGCTTCTCTCCCTAACCTCCACATCGAAGAATTTAACATCCATGATGCACAGGATCACAAATTGCCTGATGACGGCACCGGGATTATGAATGTCGGACAGAAATACGAAATTCATGTCTGGCCGGAATCCCTCCAAGAAAACTGTATGAACGGGATTGAGGAAGGCAAAGATACAGTTGAAACGGACACTTTCCTCAAAATCGGAGACGACGGTGATTGGGAATTTCTTTATCGAAACTATACCCAATGTGTCAATATGGACGAGGATGATTCCAAGAGGGAAATATTTGACTTCATCGTCCCTGAAGTTGCCTATGGCAAGACAATATATTTCAAATCCAAAGTGGACGCCACCGGCGAAGTTTACGAAACCGATGAAGGAGACAACTGGTGCGACACGGAAGCCTACCAGGTACCCGAACGGTGCACTGTTTGTCCAGATTTTGAGATAACCAACGTAAGTCTCACTGGCGGAAGGACTCAGCTAAACATTGGCGATCATTTCGGTTTAAGGATGGTCGTTTCCAATCTCGGCCTAACTCCTTCCCCTAGACCAATCAGAAGCGCCTATTATCTTCTCCCTCCTGGAGCGACAAGTTGGCAGTATGGAAGTGATGACGGAACGGAAGCTTATCAGCTATGTTCAGGATGCTCTATGGAAGAATGGAACAAGACTGATCCGTTTGTGGCCAACGTCGCAGGCATATGGCGGGGAATGGCTTGCGCCGACTATCTTGGAGTTCAGTCGGAAGATGACGAAACCAATAATTGTACAGAATTTTCTTTTGAAGTTATGCTCATTCCGGTTAGGCCGGATTTCGTCATAACCAGGCTTGGTTTCCGAGAAGGCTTAAGGTTTAAAAATGGAACTCGAGTTCATCCTTGGGCTTACGTGAAAAACATCGGCAATGCCTCACCTTCTGTCGCAACCAAAATCGCTTACTATATTGATGGCGGGTATCGCGATAATGATTCCATTGAGATTGGAGAGGCTATGCCTGGAGTGGAACATTTCGAAGAAGTTTTGAATAATGACATCAAATTGGGGGACAAAGGAAATCGCACTCTCAAAGTCTGCGCTGACTACCAAGGCTCACAAATCGAACTCAGCGAAAGCAATAATTGTCTGTCGGTTCCTTTCGTCGTCTATTAATCTTCAACTGGTTTCTTTTATGTCAAAAGAACAACGCACCTCACTTTTCGGGAATACCGGAGAGTGGGGTGTTTTTTATTTTAAAAATCAAGGATTTACTGATTGAGACGAAATAATGTTTTCTAGATAAGTGTTTTTGGGAATGGATTTGGATACGTGCGGCAACACTTGCCAAGGAGTTAATTGTATGGTAGTTTATCTTTATTGTTTTTTAATTAGTTAGGCGTAGTTCCCATGCTAACCTCAACGTAGGAGAAGTTATGTCATTGCAAGATAAATCTGGAAAAGGTCGTCGAATAAGAGAAAAGAAGAAGGGCGCATCTCTGCCGATGAAAGAGTGTTCTTTGTCTTTCCTGATTACTGTAAAGGTAGAAGCAGAAAGAAAAGAATATCCGCAGACTCTTTCTTTCTTTGCCAGCAATACGGACGATGCTCGTATGGAGGCCGATGAAAAAATCGATTATCATATGGGGGTGTTATATAGAAATAAATTTCCCCAGGGTGAGATTACCCTCAGTGATGTTGCCTTGAAATATGGGCAGCGCTTTATCCCTTTTGATTCGGGATGCGGCAGGAAGAAAAAAGCGTATTCGCGGAAGAAGGACATCGACTATCTCGGTCACGAAGCGGTAGTTTAGCGACTACTCCAAGTTATGACAGCACTTTGCCTGAATTTTCGGCAAAGTGCTGTATTTTTTTTGGCAAAAAAATAAAAAGAAAAATAACGCCCTAAGATTCTTTTGCCAAATGAGGAGTTTTAGCGTAAAATATGTAAAGATAACTATAATTTATTTTTGCTATTTTATGCGTCCATCTACGCGCTTTAGAGTTTTTTTGTTTGTTCTGGCCAGTATCGCTTTTCTTTTCATCCTTAATTTTTTCATCTATCTAACGGTGGTTAAATTTCTTTCTTTGGGCGCGACAGCGAGCTTCCTTTTGGCGATAGTGATTTTCTTTTTAGCTATCAGTTTTTTCTTGGCCACTCTTTTGTCTCAGTGGGTTGAAAATATTTTCACCAAGTCTCTCTATTTCCTCTCTGGCATCTGGCTGGGATTTTCACTTAACCTGGTTTTGTCTTTTGTTGTACTGCGAATCGTGGATTTCTTTTTCCACACAACTCTTTTTCCGGTTTTCTATCCAGCTATTTTCGGCTTTTCAGTTCTCTTGGCCGTCGCCGTTTCTCTTTGGGGCGTGCGCAATGCTTACTATCCTCTCATTCGTAATCATCGTCTAGTGATAACTGCTTTGCCGAAATTTTGGAAAGGCAAAAGAATTGTGCATCTGTCGGATGTTCATTTGGGCTTGAGTAATGGCGCCAATTTTTTGAAAAAAATTGTGGAAAGGGTGAATTTGCAAAAGCCGGATGTGATTGTGATTACGGGAGATCTTTTTGACGGGGGAGATGGAGATTTGGAAATTTTTGTGCCGATTATAAACAGCCTGAAAGCCACCCAAGGCGTCTATTTTGTCACAGGTAATCATGAAACCTATTTGGACAAAGCGGAGGTGGAAAATATTTTGGCCAAAACTAAAATGCGTGTTCTGAGGGACGAAGCAGTGGAGGTGAAAGGACTACGATTCATTGGCCTCAGTTATCCTCATCAGAGAGAAAAGAAAAATTTGATTGCTGTTTTGAAAAAACTGGTGAAAAAGGATATGCCCCAATTTTTGCTTTTTCACGCTCCCACACATCTGGATGGATTTTCCAATCTTGGCATCGATATGCTTTTTTCCGGTCATACTCATCAAGGTCAGCTTTTTCCTTTCGGCTTCATCACGAAAGCGCTTTTCCGAGGACACGACCGCAGTCTTTCGCGCTTGGGAGAAATGCAAATTTATGTCAGCAGT
>JBBREE010000047.1:0-5575 GCA_038203255.1 Candidatus Moraniibacteriota bacterium
TTTAATTGCGTCTGCTGTTATCGCTTTATTCTTTTTAATTTTTACACGAAAAAAACTTTTATCAGGTGTAATTTTTTCTGTGTTGGGCAATCTGAGTTTTTTAATTAATGTCAATTCGAGAATGTTTTTTGCTTTTAATCTTGAATGGTTGCGAGTAGTATCTGATTTTATTTGGCCTCTATTAAATATATATCTAATTATTAAATACGTCAGAATAAGAAATGAGAAGAAATAGAAAATTAATAGTATTTTTTTCACTCATATTTTGTGCATCTCTGTTGCCGATTTCGCCATCCGGTCTTACAAATTTGTTTTCTCAAGTTGAAGCGGATGATTCTGAAAGTATAAGCGGAACAGAAATTTGGGATCAGGATAAAACTATTAATAAAAACTATACAGTTTTGGCTGGAGCTACTTTGATTATTAAAAAAGGAATAACTATCAGCTTTGCTGAAGGGGGAAGCATCGGGGTTCTGGGTAAGCTATTTATAAGTGGAACACTTAATGACCCAATTAAAATCAAAAAAACTGAAGATAGTTGGGGTGGGTATTCCATTGGAGTTTCTGAGGGCGGTGAAATTTACGCCAGAAACGCTATTGTCAGTGATGGAGGCTCAAAGGTTTGTATGCTTGGAAAAAATACCCTTTTTGACACTGCTCAAGCTTGCTATTTTTACGGAGCAATTCAGTCACAATATGGAAAATTAGACATCCAAAATGTTTCCTTTAAAAATAATGCCATCGGGATAGCTGTTTTTGGAAAATCCAATAGTAATATGAGCGATATAAGAGTCAATCGCTCAGAATTTTTAGATAATTCACTCTATGATGTTTACACGAACGGTTTCACTTTTGATCTCGATTTCAAATATAATTGGTGGGGAGATTCCGGTGGTCCAATTAAAACTTGCGAGAATAATCATTGTTGGTATGAGAAGTTATGGGACAATGTAGATTTTTCCAGTTGGCGAACAGAAAAGGATTTTCATGACCCAGTTATTATTGTGCCGGGGATTATAGGATCAGCAAAAAAAGATGGCAACTGGATTATTGATCCGGTTGGTCATATTTATGATAACCTATATGCGGAATTCGCAAATAACGGTTATGTTGCCGAGAAAGATCTTTTCACTTTTGGATATGATTGGGAGAACAGCAATGTTGATACGGCTAATCTACTCAAGCAAAAAATTCAAGACATTAAAGAAAAAACCCATTGGACAAAAGTTGACATCGTGGCACATTCTATGGGTGGGCTAGTGGCGAGATATTATGTTGAATCTGATAATTATAATGGAGATGTTGATCAACTAATAACTTTAGGAACGCCCAATAATGGTGCGCCGGAAGCCTATTTGAAATGGGAGGGTAATATCTGGACAATGGGTATGGTTGACTTATACGCACACAATGTTATGCAACAAGAGATAAGGGAGAGTGATGGGAAATATGTAGATGGCTTTGAGTATATTCACAATAGACCTGTGGCATCATTGCAAGAATTGTTGCCAGTGTATAATTATTTGCAAGATGCGGAGAATAATTATGAGAATAAGATTTATTCAACCGGATATCCTAAGAATGAGTTTTTGGAAAATTTAAACAAAGATGAAAATGTGGAAAAATTAAACAATATTGAATTTGATAAAATTATAGGCAATACAAAAAATGATAAAGCTACTATTGCTGGATTTAAGGTTGCTGTGCCAGGTGTAGGAAAATTATGGATGGATGGATTTCCTGTTGGTTTTAATAGGGATAATGTCGGTGATATGGGAATGTTTTATAGTACGGGAGATGAAACCGTTCCTGTATATTCATCAAAAAGTGAAAATATATCTGCTGACTATACAAAGGAAATAAACTCAGTGCACGCTTATTTGCCCACCGCATCCCAAAAAGATGTTTTGGAATTATTAACAAACGAAAGACCTAGTAGTGAAGTCAACGAACTATTGCCACATCATTGGCTATTTGGTTGGGTCTTTTCTCCTATCGACATCCAAATAATTGCGCCGGACGGAGTGCATTGGATAGGGAAAAATATTAAAAATCTGCCGGAAGGAGATCAAATTGAAGGCGCTTTTTACACCGGAAGTGACACTGAAAATGAGTTCGTGAGCATTCCCAATCCGGAACCCGGGGAATATACGGTTGTGAGGCAAGGAACGGGGAGTGGGGAATATACAGTTGAGATGACAAATATCCAAGAGGCGCAAGATGGCTCCGGGCAAGCATCTGAATCCACCACGGCCATCACAGGAAGCACTTCTGAGGGAAAAGAAGAAGAATCAAATGTAAAAGTTAGTAGTCTGATTATGAATGATGAAAACACTTCCGGGGCAAGTGATGACAGTAGCAATGACGACAGTGGGCATAGTAATAAAAGTAAGAAGAAAAAAAGCACATCGTCATCCGACACTTCATCAGCTTCTGGAACAGCTGAAGATTCTCTAATCTCGGAAAGATGGAACATTGATCAAAAACTTTTTCCCAATAAAAACGGAAGTAGTTTTAATGAGAATGAAGAAGATGTGAATAGAGAAGCGCTCAATGAGAAAAATCCAGTTAATCAAAAAGAAGCTACCTATTTTTGGCATATTATCATTGCTTTTCTGGCGGTAATCGCAATCCTTTTAGGCGGAGGAATATATTTTAGACGTAAATCATTCTGACATTGCCCGTTTCGGCTTTTTGTAATAAAATAAGACTATGTTAGAGAATTTTATCAAAAAGAAATATGTCATTCCGGCCATCATCCTAGTCATTATGCTCGGCGCTTTTGCGGTGAGATTTTATAATTTTCACGACTGGCTCTATTTTAAAATGGATCAATCGCGTGATGCTTTTACTATTGCCAACGCCGTGACGAACGGACCGGGGGAGTTGCCTTTGCTTGGAGCGAGGGCCGGAGCGACTAAGGTGACTTATGGTTTTTTGCATCTCGGACCAATTTTTTACTATTTCCAATATCTGTCCGGTGTAATTTTTCACTCAACTGTGCCCGATGTCTTTGCCTATCCGGATTTATTCTTCGGGGTGATGGTTTTACCGCTTCTTTATGTTTTTTCTCGCCTCTATTTTAAGCGCTACATTTCACTTCTCATCATCGCGATGTACGCTTTTTCTTTTATCATCATCGAATATTCTCGCTTTGCCTGGAATCCGAATTCGTTGCCTTTTTTCACTATCTTAAGTTTCCTAGCACTCATTAAACTTCTAAATGCCAAAAATGAAAAATGGCGAGCTCTTTGGGTGGCTCTATGGTCGCTCGGTCTCACGGTTGGCTCCCAACTCCATTTCGTAGGCTTTTTTTGTCTGATTGGCATATCCGGGCTGCTCATTATTTATCATTTTACTCTTTGGAAGAAAGAAAATATTTCTGCGATATTCAAAAAAGAGATTTTCAAAAAAGTGCTTATTTCATCCGTAACAGCTTTAGCAGTTTTCCTAGTCCTTTATACGCCAGTCATAATCAGCGACAGTATGAAGAGCGGTGCGAACACCAAAGATTTTATCGAAGCCTTGGGTTCTAAACCGTCCAAAAACTCACTGCTTAGTAAATTTCAAAAAGACGTGCAACTGCAAGTCCGGTATTACACTATGATTACTACCGGCTATATCTATCCCAAAACCCTAACACCGCAAAAATCTGTGCCTATTGTCTTCACTCTGGCAATCTTTTTCGCTGGGATATTTTTGGCCGTTAAAAAGTTACGACGAGGAAAATTAGAGCCAGAGAAAAGAGATTTTTTAATGCTTATTTTGTTTTGGATAGGCGTGTTTTTTATCCTATGTATTCCTTTGGCATCCTCAATTCGTCCGCGTTTTTTCATTTTTACTTTTGCAGTGCCTTTTATTCTTCTGGCCTTTATCTTTGAATATCTCGAAGAAACAATGCACAAGGCGTATTTGTGGGCAGTTTTAGCCTTAGCTATTGCAGTTATTGGCGGGAATGCCTACGGCACAAAAGCTTGGTTTAAGGAACAGTCCACTTCTCAAGTCAAATATACGGCCGTAAAGCGCACCCAGATTCTTAAGGCTAAAGATGGGGTAACATTAGGTCAGATAGAGAGGTCAGTTAATTATATGTATGTCAGACGGCAAGGGGACAACGATATTTATTTTTATGTTAAACCAGAGCATGTTAGACCCTTTGGATATTTATTCTCTCAAAAAAATGACGCAACTCTGTATTATACAGCCTCCATTAAATTCAATGGCGATCCCAAAGCGCAATTTTTTGCCGTCGTACCATCGGATTATATTGAGAAGGATGTCGAGAAAAAAGTTGGGAAGCCATTTTCGTTAGTCTCAAAAGAATCCTTTGGACAAATCGCCGTTTGGGAAATCTCTTTTCCCGATCGAGAGATCAACCCTGACTTCAAAGCTAAAAAAAGCGCTAGTAGCGGTGAATCGGATCGATTGTATTGGAAGGATATTTTCGGTTGGGGAAAATAAAAGTTCCTTACATATGTAAGGAGATGCATTTACGCCAACTGGTAAGGGCTAGTTGGTTTTTATGTTAACATTTTCGAAATTTTTTGTACCCACGTTTTCTTCGGACAGATCCCGAGTGGAAGATATGTCCAGATTTTTGAAGTTGAGGTCTTCGAGAGGGTTTTCGGGGAGTCCAATAAGTTCAGCTGCTCGGCTGGTGCGACGGCAATAGAAATTTTCTATATTGATATTTTTGAATGTGGAGAGAGCTTTTTTGTCATAGCCGGGAACTGGTGTGCCATAATTGGAATCTATTTGGATAGCGTCGCTCACAGCGCGATGAATATCAACGTTTTTTATCCAAATATTTTCTACTGTGCCGCCTCGCCCGGGGGTTGATTTTAGGCGTATCCCATAATCTACATAGTTTATTTTAAGATTATAAGCCAAAACATTTTTCACCCCACCTGACATTTCGCTTCCAATGGCAAAAGCGCCATGAGCATTATTAATATCACAATCATGAATAATTATATTCTCAGAGGCCTTATTGACGCGTAATCCATCTTCATCACGTCCAGATTTTATAGCGATAGCATCATCACCGGTATCAAATTTGGAATTTTCAATCACGACATTTTTCGAAGAATCAATATCGATGCCGTCCGTATTAGGCCCATTATTTTTAATAGAAATGTTTCTGATGGTCACATTTTGGCTATAGAGAGGCTGCACAGTCCAACTTGGACTATTTTCTATTTCCGGTCCGTCAATTAGGACATTCTTACAATTAACGAATTGAATAAAAGGTGGGGACAGGGCGTCTTTTTCTTCTCCAAAAATACGTTTTTCAGTAGGAATATTATTACGTGCCATTAGATAAAGCTTGCCGAAAGAAATTTGCGCGCCTTGGTCAGATTCCGGTAGCTGTAAATTTTGAGTGGACATTTCTTCAGCTTCGTTCCAGCCGTACCAAGCTTCTCCTTGACCATTTAATTTGCCTTTGCCTGTTACAGCGATGTTTTCCACTCCATTGGCGTATATGAGAGGGGAATAGTTATAGAGTTCAATGCCTTGAAAGCGAGAAAAGACGGGCGGGAGATAATCATTAAAATCCTTACTGAATCTTATCTCA
>JBBREE010000048.1:0-5527 GCA_038203255.1 Candidatus Moraniibacteriota bacterium
AAAAAGTTTGGAAAACATATCCAGAATCGCATACATAACACTGCGCTTATCCATCTCTGCACTGACATAAATGGTCTTTTCTTGCTGGTCGCTTTCAATTACTGGCAAAAGAGAAGAAGAGGAGACAGACAGCAACTCTGAAACACTAATGAGTTTCCCTTGAGTGTTTTTAACAGAAATATCATTTAAATTATAAATGCTTCTTCTGTCGGAATTTTTAGCTCGTAAAATAATAAATTCTTGCTCGGGGGTTCTCGCCGTAGCATTTTCTTTTTGGCGTACGCGGGTTACATTGAGTCCACTTAATGCGGTATGCATTGTTTGGGTGATGTCAGACGGAGAAACTCCCAGCCTCCCAGCTTTCTCCAGGTCAATGACATAAGAATGCTCCAATGTTCGGTTGGAATATGAATTATCTATATCTACTACTCCAGAGATGTTTTTTAATATATCTTCGGTGTCTTTAGCAACCATAGCCAAGCGCTCTGGATCATTGCCTTGAATTTTCAAAAAAATAGTGGATCTAACTGGCGGTCCGGGAGAATCTTCCACAATTTTTATCTTAGCCTCCGGTTCATCACGAAAGTTTTCTAGCAGATTCTGTCTCATTCTAGATGCAATTTCTTCTGAAGCTTCTGTTCGTTTTTCGCCCGGGGTTAAATTTATTTTTAAGGTTGATTGATTTTCGTTTGCGCGCGCAAAACTACCTCGAAACATTCCATTGAAATCAATAACAGGAGCTGTTCCGAGCGTGTCTTCCACGCTGGTAACCTGAGGATTTTCCAGCGCAATTTTTTCAGCCCTTTGAGAAAGATTATTAGTTTCTTCGATACGAGTACTGGAAGGTAAATCAAGATAAACATAAAACTGGTCTTTGTCGGCCTTAGGAAGCATTCTGAATTGAACTAGCTTAAAGGCAGGTAAAAGGAGGGTTAAACCAAAAAGAAAAACCGCTCCCCATAAAAGACGGCGTCTTCTTTTGCGATTAGTTAATAAGATTTCTAGAAGGCGAGCGTAAAAAATTTCTATGGTTGAAATAGCCCGGACGAAGATATTTTTTTTATGAGTTACTTTTTCTTCTCTTCCGATCATAACGGTTAAGGCCGGATTAATTGTAAAAGCAATAAAAAGAGAAACGAGGAGAGTAGTTGAAACGAAAAAAGGAATGGGTTGCATATATGGACCCATCATTCCAGTGACAAAAACCATTGGAATAAAAGCGAGAAGGACTGTGACGGTGGACATAAAAACGCCCATCCCGACTTCATTCACCGCTAAGATGGCTAGTTTTTTGCGACTGACGCCGGGATTTTTAGCGATGAAACGATGGATATTTTCAATAATAACGATGGCATCATCTACTAAAAGGCCAAGAGCTAGAATGAGAGCAAATAAGGTGATGCGGTTAATGGTTTGATGAAATAGATAACCGATGCCAAAGGAAACTAAGAGTGTAAGGGGAATAGCAATGGCCACAATTAAAGCATTCCTTAGTCCTAAAAAAAGCATTAAAATGACAGTGACAATAATAATTGAAAAAAGCAAATGTTTAGTGAGGGTGCCGATTTCTGCACGCGCAGTTTCTCCGTCGTCGCGCAGGATGATGGTTTTTGCATTGGAGAGGTTGCCGTCTTTTTGGGCAGAGGATAATTTTTCTATAACAGCTTGAGAAACAAAAGTGATATTTTTTTCTTTTAATTTAGAAACAGCCAAATAAACTAAAGGGGTTGAGTCGCCTTCTTTCTCTGCTAATCTAACGTAATTAGTAATTTCTCCCGGTCCATAGATTATATCGGCCACGTCGCCAAGGGTCAGGGTGGAATTTTTATCCGGTGAAAAAAGAACAATTTTTTTAGCTGTTTCAGCATTGGAGGTTGATCCAGAAATACGCAAAATTTCTTTTCGAACATTATCTTCTAAGGGGTCTATAGTATAAGTAGTATTGTTGGATGAAATGGCATTGATAACGTCCGTAACAGAAAGACCATAAGAAGACAGTTTATGCATATCAAGAGTGATTTCTAGTCTATTAGTTTGTCCGCCAATGATATCTGCTTTAGAAACACCATCCGTCCTCTTAATTTCGTCAGCCAAATCGTAAGCCATCTTTCTAAGTGATGTAGGTGAGAGGGTTGAAGAGGTGAGTCCAATAGTCATAATGGGCACATCTTCCGGATCCAGGGCAACTACAGACGGATTCAAAGCACCTAATGGCTTTTGTCCCAAGCCGTCACTCAATTTTTGATTGAGAGTAATTTTGGCTTTTTCCATATCAGCACCAACCAAAAATCTCACTAGGACCACGCTCTTCCCTCCGTCATAAGTAGTGCCAGCGATTTCGTCTACATCCTTAATTTCTCGAATCTTATCTTCTAGTGGGCGAGTCACTAATTCATAAATTTCAGAACTGGTAGCTCCAGGAAAATCAACACTTACTGAAAAAGCCGGAGCCACAATCTCCGGGTTATATTGTTTAGGCATTAAGATAAAGCTGGTTACACCCCAAACCACAATGATTAAAATAGAGAGAATATTTAACTGAGAATGTTCGATGAAGAGTTTCGCCATTCTGCCTGCTAAGTTTAATTTTTTCATTAGAGGGTCTTTATTATTCTCCATATATTTTCACGAGGTCATTATTTTTTAAATTATTTTTTCCGTCCGTCACCACCCGGTCATTTTCTTGTAGCCCGCTTAAAATTTCTACTTGTTCGCCACAATCCACTCCTAAAGTAATTTTTTGTTCGAGAGCTTGGTTATCGTCCGACACCACAAAAGCAAAAGTATCGTCATAGCGATAGACGACGGCGTTTTTAGGAATAGTTAAGGTAAGTGAGGGATTTTTCGGAGGAGCTGTTATTTGGACAAAGTCACCTAATTGAAAAGGTTGATCCTTATCTATGGCGATGCGGATCAGAGTTTTAAAGCTAGTTGAATCTCCCGAAGGGGAGATTGCGAAAATTTTACCCGTTCCTTTTTTTTCTCCAGTCTTTAAAAAGACTGTTTGCCCAAGGGAAAAATTCGCAGCTTCTTTCTTAGAGAGAGAGGACATTATTTCTAGCTGGGTGTCATTAGCCAAAGTTAAAAGTGGCGTACCAGGCGTGACAAAACTACCTAACTTGGCATTGAGGCGCAAAATAGTCCCGGTATAGGGAGCGGTAATGGTATAATCAGCTAGGGTAGTTCCGGCTTGAGAGAGCGCGCCTGAGTCATCTGTGATTTGTGCATCTAAGAGGGAAAGCTGTAGCTTCTTGGCTGTCTCGGCGCTTGCCAAAGCTTTCTTTGCCTTAGCATAAGCATCGTCGTCCCCGTTGTCCTTGGCAATGTTTTTAGCCGTTGAAGCTTCTTTAATGAGGCTGTCATAGTAATCTCCGGCTTTCTTTCTGGATTCTTGTGTGGCAGCTAGATTGTTTTGGGCATTTTGCACGTCTACTGTGGCGTTTTTTCTGTCTATGATAAAAATTGTTTCACCAGTTTTGATTAGGTCGCCTTCTTTTTTGAGAGCAGTGACAATTTCTCCAGAGACCTTAGCCGCCAAATCTACTTGATCTTTGCCTTCTACAAAGCCGGAAAAGTTAGCTATTTGGCAGTCGGCAGTTTTTTCTGTACTCGCAGTTTTTACTTCAGTTTCAAGCGCCGGACTTTGCAAGGAGGCAGATTTGGCTGAAGAAAGTTTTAAGGCAAAAAAAACTAGACTGGTTCCAGTGACTAAGAGAGCTAAATAAATATTTTTTCTATTTTTCATAAAATTAGTGGTTTGATCGTTATTTTTTTAATAGTTCGTGAATAAGTCTCTCCATCTTTTCTTGCTCATTTTTATTTTTGCAAAAACTGGCGCAACTCACGAAATTTTCCTGAATAAATTTATCCATAATATTCCCCAGAGCCGACTTAACCGCGCGCATCTGAATAACAACTTTAAAGCAGTCCTCTTTATCGGCCATCATACGTTCGATGCCTTCTAACTGTCCGATAGCGTTTTTAATAAGTTGGTTAGTGGTTTTTTTCATAAAAATTAAATCTTATTGATTAAGTATTTTGAGTGTATCATACACCCCCAGGGGGTGTCAAGAGAAGGATTGGAACTTTGTCTGACAAATTGCTTAAAAATGGTCTAATCTCTTGACAAATCAGCTTAAACCTGCTAAGCTTCAATGTTAAATCATAAAGTAATAAAAAGACTATGTTCAAGCTAAATTTGAAAGGTAACAAGAGAGTGCAGGTGAGTGTTTTTTTGGTTGGTTTAGTGCTTTTTGTCGCCGTGCCATTTATGACTTTTTCCAGCCATAAAAAAGACCTCTATGTAAACGCTGACGCCAGTGGAATGGAAGATGGTTCTAAAGAACATCCATACCAGAAAATTTGGTCAGCCATCGATAAGGCCGATACCAAAACGGCTATCCATGTTTCTAACGGAGAATATGAAGAAAACATTACGCTTAAAAAAGGCATTAAACTTTTTGGTGAAGATAAGGATAAAACCATTATCAAAGCGAAAAAAGACAAATGGGCTACTATTTACATGAAAGATGATTCTGAGATTGACGACATTACTGTAAAAGGTGGCAATCAAGGAATTTTCATCGAAAGTCATGCTAAAGTTAACATCATTAATTGCTTGGTGAAATATAACGATAATGATGGAATTGTGATTGAGGGCGATGGAACAACTAAATCTAATCAAGTTTACATCTCTAAAACTGAAGTCAGAAAAAACGGACGCGCCGGCATTTATGTTTCCGGAGTGCGTCGAGTAGTTATAATGGATAGCGATATTTTAGACAATCAGACGGATGGTATCGACTTAGCGCGCGGAGTGTCTGCTTATCTGCGTGGCAACTTAATGAGGGGTAATGGTGGCAGTGGCCTAGTGGCTACCATTGATGGCTCTGATATTTGGACCAAGGATAATGGCTTTAGGAACAACGGCCAGGACGGACTGCACGTTTCTTTTTATGGCGGAGCTGGTCGGATAAATATTTCTAAGGCTAAATTTGTGGACAATAGTGGTGCGGCCGTGGCTAGATTGCAAAGAGCGGGTGTGGTGAATAGCGCTACTTGGAACAATAGTTTGACTTTTGAAAATAATAATTATTTCGCGACTAACGTACTGGGAGATATTTCAGCTATTAAGCGAGTTAACTAAATAATATATATCTTCTATCTTTTAAAAACCCGATGCCAAGAGCGTAGGGTTTTTAATTTCTTGACTATCTCTGAAAATGTGCTAAAATCCTATAGATAGGGAAACATAAAATGTTAAGAAAATAATTTTTAATCGCTTGAGAGGTGGGTCCTTACGAATTACGAATTTGTACGAATGTGCGAATATAATCCGTGAAGAGCTTCAGGTAGGGCGTATAATACAATGGATAAAGTTAAATTGGCATCTAAGAAAAGAGATGCACTTGGACGAAAGACTAAAAAAGGAAGAAAAGAAGGAATGGTTCCAGCGGTAGTTTATGGCCATGGGATGAAGAGTGAAAATATTTGGGTGAATGCCCTAGAGATTTCCAGATTGCTTCAG
>JBBREE010000049.1:0-4922 GCA_038203255.1 Candidatus Moraniibacteriota bacterium
TGGTCACGACTGCCAAGCGGTCATTAAAACGGTTAGTGACGACCAGATGGTCTTTTTGAGTAAAGCCATAGGCCTTTTCAAAATCAGTCATAAGAGATATATCCGAACCAGTAAAACGAAAAATTGATTGCCAATCATCACCGACGCAAAAAAGTTTCGCCTCCGGATTTTGGTCACACAATGCTTTAACCAAATGAGATTTACTCGTAGAAAAATCCTGAAATTCATCGATGATGATATATTTCAATTTAACAACGTAATTTCCTTTTTGGATAAACTCGGTTGCCATGTTTAACATGTCATGAAAATCAATTTCTCCCCGCTCTTCCAGATGAGCTTCATAGGCTTGAAAGAGAGGCATAAATAGTTCGAAAAAAGCCTGCTCCCGAGGCACGCTTCGCGCCGTGATTCGGTCTTGTAAGCTTTTTAAAGAAAAACTATTGGATTTACTCAGATCTAGAAAAGTGATAAAAAGAGTCATCATCATCCTGATACTGGTGTCGTCGGCTAGAGTGTCGAAGACTTCTTTCATATCAAGTTTGGCGCGTTTCACTCCATGCGCATCAAGCTTTTCAATCAATAGCTGTTGCCAATGACCCTCCATAAATTCATAACTGAAAGTTTCAATCAAAATGGTTTTATATTTTGCATGCAGTTCTCGCTTCCATTCCATCTGTTGGCGATATTTTTCCGTGTGCACCTCATTTTGCACCGGATCGCTAGTGAAATGGGTCTTGCCATTTTTGTCGATGCCGAAATGTTCTAAATATAAACCATATCCGGGCAAGAAAAAATCCGGACGATATTGTTTGTAGTCAGTATTAGCCGTCTCGTGCTCATAGGGCGCTTCATAAACATAGTCGATACCGTTGAGATAAAGAAAATTAGCGATCATAACTTCTTGCTGGCTTTTGACTAATTCTTTTTTCAAGGTCACCATTCTTTCAGCATGAACATATTTATAATATTCATCCAGATTAAAAAATCCCGGTTCAAGAACGACCGGTTTTAGGTAATAAGCGAAATATTGCACCGCCAAAGACAGATATTTTTCATCTTTCAGTAGTTGGCTGAATTTTTCATTGAAAAAAAGTTTCTTTTCATGCGTATTAAGAAAGGCAATGTCCGGCTTCTTATTTAAAACTTGGCCAATGATCGACAGTCCAAAACCATGGAAAGTCTGGGCCCCTAGTCCAATTTTCCCGAATTTCTGATCGATACGCGAAGACAACTCCTCTACCGCATGTCCAGTAAATGACAAAAGCAAAATTTCACTCGGAGAAACTTTCACTCGCTCCAAAAGATAAGCCAGTTTCCCTAAGATAGTTGTGGTCTTTCCCGTGCCAGCGCCTGCCACCAAAAGTGTGTTGTCCTCATCGGATGCAATAGCGTTCACCTGATCACTGTTGTTTTTAATCTCTTTCCCGTCCAGAATTTTTTTGATAGCCGGTGATTCCTCAATGATGAAATTTTCATTAAGTTTATTGATAAAAAGTTTCCGCCCGTCATTAAATCGCTCCAAAAAAGCTTGCATCTTTCCTTTGATTGGATCATCGGTTTTGAGCGAAGAAAATTTTCCGTTCACGCCTTCCGCCAGATAGGTAAATTTTTCTTTCCACTTTCGGAACTGCCGATCACTCACATACCATTTTTGCCTTTCAAATTCTTTAAATTCCATCAAAGCCTGATCAAAATCCGCTTCAAATCTTTTCAAAGCTTGAAGTAACTCTCTGTCCCGATTTTTTTTCACAGTAGATAAGATAAGGACTAGGAGGATAATAAAAAAAATGATAAAAATTAACATGCTTTATTTATTTTTTATTTAACTTGTTTTGTATATCTGCATTTTGGATAATTGCTACAACCAAGAAAAGTGCCGAATTTTCCACTCCTCTCCACGAGATATCCATCACACTTTGGACAGTTATTCGATCCTAGATGGGAATATTTCTTTTTGTATTTCCAATCATCAATTTTTTTCTCCAGTTTTTTCAAACCAAATTTAAATATTGACATCACTATAATAAAAATAACAATTGGTGCCCAAATTTTAGGGTTTAAAAAAACATCAAATAATATCTTAATCATCTCCCACCAATCTATTTTAAGCATATTTTTGCTTTATTTTATGTAAGTAATTAATTACGTAATTATTTTTTTACAATTCTGAGCTCTGTTTCCTTGATGGCGTAGACTGGAAGTTTTTCTTTGTAATTTTTTAGCATTTCCAATTTATCTTTCCCGCTTGTTGCGGCATATTTTCCAGCCGATAAATAATGCGTCATTATTTTTACGGGCAAAATATTAAAGCCCTTGAAAATTTTATCGCCGTCTTGGTTATAAAAATATTTTGCCAGCATGATTGCTCCAGCCGATGATCCAAGAACTGTTTTGTTTTGAAAACATTTTTTAAGTTTGCCTTTTATACTATCTAACTTCTTCATTAGTTTTTCAGTATCTCCTCCCCTGAAATATACAACTTCGCATTTTCTGAGTTGTCCCAAAAATATCTTAGGATCTTTTGATGCCACAACAATTTCAAACTTTTTCTTTCCCACAGCTTTTTTCATTCTTTCAACTTCACTCTCAAGGAGCCACTTCCATTCCCTGTATGGCCGAGAATAATAGCACGCCAGAATAGGCTTACCTTTAGCGGCCTTGTGCATTTCTTTATAGAAATTTTTATTGTGAATATTTGGGACTTTTGTTTCTCCACCATGAAGAATAAATTTTGTCATATTTATTTCCAATCAGAAATTATAATTTTTTTCTTATCTAATTGAATTACCAACTTTTGCTTTTCGCCGATTTTAAGCATATTTTTGCTTTATTTTATGTAAGTAATTAATTGCGTAATTATTTTTTTCGAAAATTATGTCGCTCGAGAACCGTCCTTGATTAGCAAGACTTTTCAAAAAATGACTATTTGAATATCAATTTAAATGGTTATTTTTTGTTTTTAGAAATTACAAGGAAGCATAATTGGCTACTAAAACCATTTTTTCACAAACAGGGCAAGAAACGCTAAGACAAAAATTACTATCCGTGTCTATGTAGTCACTTGATTTTGGAGTTCCTTTCCAGCCGCATGCGAAACATTCAATTTCCATATCTTCATTATAATCGCCGTATTCAATGACATTGGCAGGTTTTTTTAACATAAGACTAACTGCTCCAATCATTTGTAATTCCTTTGCTAAAGACAATAAATCCTCGGCTAAAGGACTACCGGGCCAACAATCAACAATAGTTCTAATAACTTTTAATTGATTTTCTATAATTTGATCCTTTGAAGCATTAAATCTTTTAAAAATTTCATCCCCATAACGAGCATGGTCATCCACTAGCTCTGAGCCATTACTAAGAACATCTGCTGATTTTATCAACAGGGAATCATGTGAAAAATCTTTTATATGTTCAAGTGCGATTTTCTTCCGCTCTTCCCAAGAAAGCTCCCTATCTTCTTCGGTTACGCTCAAAACTCCATCTGCAACCTTCTTGCCAAATCTTTCTTCTAGCATTTCATAGGTCACTTTTTTTTCTGCAGTTGAGTCCTCGATTGTATCATGCAAAATTCCTGCGCAAATAACCTCCTCACTCGCCCCAGCACGAGATAATATTATTCCAACTGTAAGAGGATGCGCTATATATGCGATGTCTTTCCCTTTGCGTTTTTGCTTTTGATAAACTTCGTGAGTTTTGATGGCAAACTTAATCGCTTTTTTAATTTTTGTTGTGTAAATCATTTTTTTAATTTTATGTGAGTAATAGATTAAGTAAATTTTATTTACTTAAAATTTGTAGAAATATAACTAGCCACTTCACTTAGCTTAAGCTCTTGCGAAGTATTTCCACTTCTAACATAAAACTTTTCATCTTGTTGTCCATTGTTATCAGCTAATTTTACATAAAGAGGATTCTTACTCTTCTTAATCTCAATTTTACAAATTTCATTCTCATTTACTATAGGAAAATCAACTTTTACATTTGAAGACACAAAAGATTTTCCGAAAGATTCATTAAATATATTTCTTAAATGAATTTCAAATTCGTCCTTATTTCCATTTAATGATCTATAATCTCTGTCTAACCCGATAGCTTCGCCATCATCGTTCACTCCTATCATCAAAATACCTCCGTCACTATTCCCAAATGCTGCTAAGGTTTTTAATATAACTACTTCCAGCTTTTTATCAATCATGCCTGCAGTATAACTCCACCTAAGAGAAGACTTAAACTCTAATTCGTTACTCTCGCCTTCTTTTATAATTTCATCAAGGGGAACTTCACTCACAGCAGCCTCCGTTGCAGTAATATTCTGCAGAAATGAGTTTAATTCCTTTGCTAACATTTCTCTTCTTTCAAATAAAAAATCTTCAAAATTTTCTTGCTTCCATAAATTAGAATCTTCAGGAATAGACTGCAATTTTAGAGCTAATGGAAATTCTTTTTTTACATTCTCTAAATATTCTTCGGCTTTTTTGTTGCTCTTCCTCCTATTGGCCACCTGTGTTAAGATAGCCCGATTAGTAATTTCTTGAGCTAATGAATATTTATGTCTGTTATTCATTCCATAACCATCTTTTTTTAATAAAGAATAGGGAAAGATATGATCCCACTCTAATGAATATTTTTTACCCATATTCTTTCCTATACCGATTCCTGTTGTAAGACAAATAGCTTTTCGACTTTTAAAATACCATCTCATCAAACTAAACAAAGCATTTCTAACATCAACTCCAATAAATTCGTCTGGTGATATTTTTAGTGTTCTTTCAGCTGAAATTATGTTCAGTAATTCATCGAATGGTTGTTTGGAATTAACCACTACTCCGATATCTTTATCTAATTTTTGAGGTAACTGGCTAACATATCTTTGCCTAATTTGAGAATAATAAAACCATTTAACTATTTTCTTGATT
>JBBREE010000050.1:0-4619 GCA_038203255.1 Candidatus Moraniibacteriota bacterium
ATCAAAAGTGAAATTGTATTTAGGAACTAAACTTATATTTTCCAAGGTGATATCTTTAGCATTATTTATCATCACTCCGTTGCGGGCTTTCCTAACAGTGATGTTTTTGAGATCTACATTATTTATGGTATCAAGTTGATCTTTTAAGCCAATAATGTTGATTGATTCTCTAGTGTCGTTACAGCCAATATCTTCAATGTGGATATTTCTAAAGCTTGGAGGAAAATCTTTATATTTAGTATTGCCTCGTTCGTAGTAAGTGTTTAACTGAATAATAGCCTGCGAAAGGGAATGGATGGATAGGTTTTTTACCCAGATATTTTCAACCGTGCCTCCTCTTTGCGCGTTGGATTTTACCCTAAAACCATACTCAGCTTCATCTATGACAAAGTTTTGAGCTAAGACGTTTCTGACATCTCCTGATATTTCACTGCCAATGGCGATGGCTCCATGAGCATCTATTACTGTCACATTTTGTAAGACGATATTTTCCGAAGGAATATTGACTCTTCTTCCATCCTCATCACGACCTGATTTTATAGTTATAGCATCATCCCCCGTAGCAAGAGTAACAGAATCTACCAAGACATTTTTAGAAGAGTCTATAACGATTCCGTCAGTGCTGGGGCCGGGGGCAGTTTTAAGATTGATATTTTTTATAATTATATTTTGACTGTAAATCGGATGAACGGTCCACATAGGACCTTTTAGAATAGATATTCCAGAAAGAAGAATTTGGTCACAATTTACAAATTCTAAAAAGCTCGTGCGGAGGCCGACGGGAGATGAGTCAAAAATTCGTTCATCTGTTGGTATGCCAGCTTCTCCCATAGAATACAATTTAGAGATAGAAGCGCTGGAAGAAAAATTCCACCAAGCCTCTCCTTGACCATTAACAGTACCTTCGCCGGTGATAGCAATATTTTCAGCATTGTTGGCTCTAATTAAGGGAGAAAAATTATAATATTCCACTCCTTCAAAGCGCGAAAAAACTGGTGGCAAATAATCATTAAAATCAGTGCTGAACCTGATTTCAGCGTCTTTTTGCACCTCTAGGTTAATATTGCTTTTGAGTTCAATGGGACCACTCAGCCAGACTCCGGCTGGAACAATAACTTTGCCACCTCCCATAGAAGCACAATCTAAAATGGCCTTAGCGAAGCTCTCAGTATTTTTAAATTCTCCGCCGGGCACGGCGCCGTAGTCGGCAATGTTGCAAACTCTATCGCCAAAATGAGTTTGGGCAATTTTTAAAGAAGCATTAAAGGGGGTATTAATTGACAAATTATTTTTATCTATGATAGTGACCGTGGCTGAGCTAGTCAAAGAAAAATGATCAGCGCGAGTGTTTTTACTAGCTAAAAAAAATCCTCCGGCTATGATTGCAGTAATTATAGAAGTTAATGTAATTTTTTTAAAATAGTATAAAAACATAGCAGGCTAATCATTTGTCGTTTTAGCGATATCACCAATCGGCACAACTTTCACAAAACCATCACTTCGTCCGCCGATATTAATGCGGAAAACTCCGGATTCGTCCGAGGAATAGAGTTTCTTAAAATCAACTGAGTCATTAAAAATTGAGGACATCTTAAGTGAGCGGTTTTTTCGTCCGGTAGAAACGACAAAATATTTAAAATCAAAACCTTTGACGTCGTTTTTATTAAAACTGACTTTGCAAGTGCCTAAAAATGTTTCGCAAACCGCTCCCTTATCCGACCAAATCGTCAAATGTTCGGCATCCGGCAAGGTATTAAGAAATCTTGCAGCTTCATAGCTGCCATCTCCCATATCTTTGAGATTAAGGACATATTGTTGAGGGAGAAGAGAACTAGCGTAGTTAAAAAAGAAAGGGGAAATGGCAAAAAGACTGAAGGTAGAAAAAATAATAGTTAGCGTATAAAATGCATAGGTAGTCGTAGAATTTTTGATTTTTTTCCATTTAATGAGAGGCAAGAGCTGGGCTAAGCCGATAGCGGCTACAATAGAAGCTAGTGGGAAAGCGACAATCTGGTAGCGAGTGGTCGCCACGACGTGATTGACTTCGGAAGCTAGATAGTAGAGGATAATGAAAAGAGAAAAATAGAGGACTACAGTGGATTCCTTGGAGGAAGTTTCATTTTTTTTGAAAGAATTAGCAAAGATTGACCAAAGAAAAAAAATAAAGACCAGCGGGGTAAGGCTAAAAATGAGAACATAGAGATTGGCGGAAATTTCTGAAATGAATCTTATGGCGTCAAAACCTTCTCCGCCTTTTGGTGAAGCGACAATAGCTTCGAAATCCAAAAACTTCATACCGGAATATACATTTGTAAAGACAAAAGCAATTCCTAAGATAATCACGCCGGAAATTATCTTTTTAAAAATATTTTTATATTTAGCCAGAAAGTTGAGGACTATTTTTGAAATAAAACCACGCAGGATTAAAAGATCGGCGAAAATTAAGCCTAAAAAACCAACAAAAATCGGCCAGGTGGATTTAAAAGCTGGGCTTAAGAATGTTCCGTCTATAACCATACTGGGTGTGTGCCAGCAAGCTGGAAAGAGTAAAAAGAACACGCCCATAGAAATAACGATGAGCGCTAGATATTCAAAGAGAGATTTTTTTAAATAGTCTAGAGCACTTTTTTGGCCATGAAAGTTATAAATATATTCCAAAAAAAGCAGTCCCAGCAGATAAATGTAAAGGATATTGGCGACATATTTAGTTAGTATTGAGAGACCCAAAAAGATGCCAGAAAAAATCAGATATTTTTTTTGTCTGAAAATTGCTGTGATTATTTTTAAGGGAGTGTCGGTATTGAAATTTAATTTGCGAAGGGTGGTTTCATCTTCCGGTTCTTTTTGATAGACTAAATAACTAATGATGGCTAACGGCAAGAATCCCCAAAGTAAAGAGTCTGGATTGATAATAAGAGAAATACCGAGGATAATAGGGGAGAGTCCGATGAAGATTACGGAAAAAAGAGCAATTGTAGTGCCTAATAGTTTTTTCAAAAAAATATAAAAAAGAAGCAAGAAGAGGAGGGTGGCTAGATAAATTGGCAAACGGAAAGAGAAATTTATTTTATTAATAGCCTGGATTATTTCCGGAGTCTTGGGTTCTTGGCGGATAGTTTTAAAGGGCATTGGGTCGATCGAAAGTAACCCCGGGCCAGCGATAATGGCGGTGGTTATCCCAGGTTTATCATTGATATTGGTGCTTTTCCATTTTTTTTCCGCTACAGCTGTCCAAAATTGGGAAATCCGGTCGTAAGTCCAATAGGGTTCGTCCACCGCGGAATATTGAGTCATACGTGGCCAAGCAAAAAAAAGACTGATAGCTAAGACGACAAAAATAATTGCTAGAGGGATGATTTTTTTTCTAGACATAATTGAGACTGATAAAATATTTATACTTTTTTCTTTCTGATAACATACATCGGACGGTTAATGACTTCGCCGTGGATGTTGGCGATGTAAAGAGCCATAAGGCCGATAGACATCAAGACTGTTCCGACTAAAAATAAAATGAGAATGGCTAAATTCTCCGAATCAGAAAAAGTAGAAGCGAAATGCCAACGAAAGAAATATTTACCTAGCAAAATGTAGAAACCGGCGATGCCTGAAATGAGGGTAATCAAAATACCTAAATTCCCGGCAATTTTAAGGGGCAATAGACTCAGGGAGATAAAACTGTTTAGGGCGAGCTTAAAGAGTTTCCAGGTGCTATAACTGGCGTCACCATTCATTCTCTCATTAGCGTCGAAATGGATGTAGTCTCTTCTAAAACCAAGCCAATCAATGAGCGCACGGGTCATCCTATTTTTTTCGTTGAAGCGGTTGAATTCTGTGATGACAACTTTATCTAACAGGCGGAAATCAGTCGCATTTGGAATGATTTTTACCTCGGCAATTTTATTGATTATTTTGTAAAAAACATTAGAACCTATTTTTTTAATTATGCCCGTACTTTTGTTTTTATTTCTCACGCCAACAACCACTTCCGCTCCGGCTTCCCATTTTTGGATAAATTCCGGGATGAGTTCAATGGGATGTTGTAAATCGGCGTCTAGCATAATGCAAGCATCAGAAGTACAGTTATTTAAGGCAGCCGTAGTGGCCAGCTCTTTACCGAAATTGCGTGAAAAATCAAGGTAATGGACATTTTCATCCGAGTTGGCTATTTTTTCAATTTCCCTTAAAGTCCCGTCATTACTACCATCATTAACAAAAAGAATATCAAAAAGATAGTCCTTAGGACAGACCTGAAAAACTTTTTGCAGTTCTTGATGCACCAGAGGGATGTTTTTCTCCTCATTGTGAGCTGGAATGATTATGGAAATTGTTTTCATATATTTAACTGAAGTATAGCATAAAATGAAGTTTGGTAAAGCCGAAATTTTTTTGCTAAGTGATTTTTATTTATCCACAGTTAGGCTTAAAAAAGCCTTTGTGATATATATAGTATGTGTTATGCTGTAGATAAGGTAAATATTAAAAATAAATAAACCTACTGGCGCAAAAAATAATTAACAAAAAATTTGCGGGGTTGGGTGGAAAAAATATGGGTTGGTCAAGTCCATCGCTAGATTTAAGAATATCATTAGGTCTTTTAATTGCGTCTGCTGTTATCGCTT
>JBBREE010000051.1:0-4474 GCA_038203255.1 Candidatus Moraniibacteriota bacterium
CGACGGCTTGAATCAAAGTCAGATTCGGCCAGAAATAGGTTACACCTTTGCTAATGGGCTGAGGACTATCCTTCGTCAGGATCCGAATGTCATCATGGTAGGAGAAATTCGAGATGGTGAAACAGCCGAATTAGCTGTGCATGCGGCGCTTACAGGGCATCTTATGTTTTCTACTTTACACACTAATACGGCAGTAGGAGCCATTCCTCGCTTGGTGGATATGGGAATTGAGCCATTTCTTCTAGCTTCAGCCCTTCGAATTGTGGTGGCACAAAGACTAGTACGAAAGATTTGTTCTAATTGTAAAAAAGAAAGAACTGTTCCGGAGTCGATTAGGAAAATGATTAGGAAGGAGATGGACAAAATCTCGGTCAGTGAGTTGAAAAAATATGGGGTAGATCCTCAAGATGAGATTAAATTTTATATCGGAGAAGGCTGTGATGTTTGTGGCGGAACGGGCATTAAGGGACGAGTGGCGATTTATGAAGCGGTGCCAGTCAATGAAAATATTAGGATGATTATAACGGAAAAAACTGCCAGCGAGGATCTCTTAGAGAAAGAGCGCGAAGCTATGCATGTTTTAACTATGAAGCAAGACGGAATTTTGAAACTCATCCAAGGGCTAACGACAGTGGAAGAAATCGATAGAGTAACAGAAGGCAATATAACTCTAGAAGAAGAGCAATTTAATAATGATTAAAAAATAGTATGGCTAATGCCGAACAACGTATCAAGAATTTATTAAGACTCACAGCCCAGCAACAAGCGTCTGACCTCCATCTTACGGTAGCAAGATATCCGATTATTAGGATTGATGGTAAATTGATTCCTATCACACAAGAGGAAATGCTTACCCCTCAATCAATTCAGGATATGTGTTATGCTGTTTTGGAAAAAGAAGAGCAAAGAAAGATTCTTTTAGAAGAGGGACAGGTTGACTTTTCCTATAATTTCGAGGATAAAGTGCGCTTTAGAGTAAACGCTTTTTTTCAACAAGGCTACATGAGTATGGCTTTTCGTTTGATTTCTAACAAAATCAAAACATTAGAGGAATTAGAGATGCCTACTTATTTTTATGATTTCACTCAAGCTACTCAAGGTTTGGTTCTCTTTGTCGGGCCGACAGGACACGGAAAATCAACGACGCTGGCGGCACTCATCGATAATATTAATCATAACCAAGACAAACACATTATAACTATTGAAGATCCAATTGAATATGTTTATCAACAGGATCGTTGTCTTATCGAACAGCGTGAAGTGTATCAAGATTCAAAATCATTTCAATCGGCGCTCCGTGCGATTTTTCGCGAAGATGCAAATGTAGTTCTCATCGGTGAGTTGCGAGATTTGGATACTATTTCAACAGCTCTCACTGCAGCAGAAACCGGGCATCTTATCTTTGCCACATTGCATACCAATGATACCTCTCAAACCGTGGACAGAATCATTGATGTTTTCCCGCCTAACCAGCAAAAACAAGTGCGCTTTCAGTTGGCTAGTGTTTTGGTGGCAGTGGTGTCGCAAAGACTCTTGCCTAGAGTTGGTGGGGGACGAGTGCCGGCTATCGAAGTGATGATTAAAAATCATGCGGTGGAAAATCTTATCCGTGACAACCGACCATACCAAATTAATAATGTTATTGAAACTAGTCTGGAAGAGGGGATGATAACCATGGACAGATCCCTCGCTGAGTTAGTGAAAAAAGGATTGGTTGATTTAGATGTCGCTAAATTATATGCGAAAGAAATGGCTAATTTTGAAGACCTGCTGAGATGTTAAATCCGCTAAAATTTCCTAAAAATTAAAATTCGTGCTATTCTTTAAATAGAAAAAAAGAAAAATATAAAAAATATGAAGTTTGTTTTTAAAGCGAAAAATCAAGCGGGTAAATATGAAAGTGGCGAAATTAGCGCGGCCAACAGGGAGTCGGCTGTGATGCTTTTGCAACGTGAAAATCTCCTCCCGGTTAAGTTAGAGGAACAAAAAGAAATTACCAATGATTTTGTTAAGGGCATTCTTAAATATTATGATTCTGTTAGCGAAAAAGAATTAGTGATTTTTTTCCGTCAGATGTCAATTCTAGTTGAGGCTCGAGTGCCGTTACTCGTGGCGCTTTCGACCATCGGAAGCCAATCTGGAAATATGTATTTTGTAAAAGTTATTCAGGGAATGGTTGGGGATATTGAAGATGGAATGCCTTTCTCTATCGCGATGGAAAAGCAACCGGACATTTTTTCCAATCTCGCTATTAGTGTTATTCGGGCTGGAGAGGCTTCGGGAGATTTGAAAAAATCTATCGACTATATGGCCGATAATATTGAGAAAAACTATAACTTGACTTCCAGAATTAAATCAGCTCTTATTTATCCATCTATTGTGATGGCAGTTTTCTTTATTATTGGTTTTTTGGTGATTACTTTTATTATCCCGAAGCTCACGGCCATCATCAAGGATTTGAATGCGGATGTTCCTTGGTACACCAAAATACTGATTGTGGTGGGAGATTTTATGGCTCAATATTGGTGGGCAGTTGCCATTATTATTATCGGATTTATCGCCGGCATTATTTATTATATTAAAACTAAAGATGGGCGGCGTGAATGGGACCAAGTGAAATTGAAGTTGCCTGTTTTTGGTGGAATTTTTCGTTCAATCTACATTGCTCGCTTTGCCCAAAACTTAGCGGCCCTTCTTAGTAGTGGTATACCGATTATTAGAGCCATGACTATTGTGAGCGACGTGGTGGATAACGTTGTCTATCAGGAAGTTTTTATGCAAGCCGTAGAAGAAATTAAAAGAGGAGGCAATATGAGTGATGTTTTTAGAAGAAGCCCACTTATCCCTCCAATGGTAACGCAGATGACCAAAATTGGAGAAAATTCAGGACAAATTGACATTGCTTTGGGACACGTGGCTAAATTTTATGACCAAGAAACAGAAACTATTACCAAAAACCTGTCCACTCTTTTGGAACCACTTTTAATGGTGGTTATCGGAATAGCAGTGGGTTTCATGGCGTTTTCGATTTTGATGCCGATATATAACATTGCCGGACAAATTAAGTAGTTCGTAAATTATTTAAAGACGATTGTCAGAATTTAGATATAAGCAAATAATAAAAATAGAAATGGAGGTGAAAACATAATGATGAAAAATTTAAAGAAAAATGCAAAGGGTTTCACCTTGATCGAACTTTTGATCGTGATTGCCATTATCGGTATCTTGGCATCCATCGTTTTGGTCAGTTTGAATTCAGCTAGACAAAAAGCTAAGGTGGCTTCATGGAAATCATCGGTTTCCAGTACTGAAGCTGGCGCTGTGATGTGTTGTTCTGATGGTAATGGCCTTAAAAACTGGCCAACTGTTGGTGGTACGACAACAGCGGCAATGTGTGATGGCGGTCCTAATTGGCCACCGGGGACAAGTATCGGTGGTGTAGCTGGAAATACTGCTTGTGATGCTACTCATAGTGACTTCAAATACACAATCACTGGACCTACGACTGATATTACTGTTAACTGTGCTCCAGCAACTTGTGATCAGAACGCATGCATCTTCACTGCTCAAGCTAATATGGCTTGTTAGATAGTGCTTATTGCGATTTGTCTCGCGCTAATTTTGGTCGGCAAAACATTTTCAGTTTTGTTTTTGGCTAAACTTGGCGCGGGGCTATTGCTTTAATCTGTGAGAAAAAACAAAAAAGAAAGATGATAAAAAAAAACAAAAAAGGTTTTACCCTAATCGAACTTTTAATCGTAATTGCCATTATCGGTATTTTGGCATCCATTGTTTTGGTCGCTTTAAATACCGCTCGTCAAAAAGCCAATATAGCCTCTTGGAAATCTTCAGTTAGCAGTACTTTCCCTACAGTCACACTATGCTGTTCAGAGGATGCAAATTTAAATAATGTGGTGGGTGGTGCTATTTGTCCAGGAGAGCCATCTTGGCCACCCAATACAACTATAGGTGCTATTAATATAGACACTGATTGCACTGTTGGTCTCACCACTTTCCAATACTATATCACAGGGGTGGACGCGGCTGTAACTAGTAATTGCCAGGCGGCAGTTTGCGATCAAACTGGTTGCCGATTTACTCCTATAGACTCGGATCATAGATGCTAGTTTTTCAGCGAAGAAATTTTTTATGAATATTAAAATCAAACATATTATTTTAGCGGTTCTTTCTTTAGCGCTGGCCCTGGCCACGCTTTTTATTCCAATCAGATTGGACAATATAAAGGAGCTAAAAGCAACTAAATTAGGTTATCCGGCCTATTTTTTAGAGCAGGATTTTTCTATAAAGTATGAAAAAGGGCATTTTTTCCCGACCTGGGAAAATATTGACTGGAGTGGAAAAAATCCCATAAGCAATTTCAGCTTGGTTGGGATTCTAATGGATTGGGTGGTGATTTTCTTAGTGTGCGAAGGAGGGATATATCTTTTAGAAACAATCGACTTTGCTTTGCGGA
>JBBREE010000052.1:0-4459 GCA_038203255.1 Candidatus Moraniibacteriota bacterium
TGCTGGCGGTCGGGAAGATTTAGCAGAGAAAGAAAGCGCCGAAGTGGAAATTCTTTTAGCCTATATGCCGTCTCAAATGGATGAAACCGCAGTGGATTTGGAAGTGGAAAAAATCATTGATGAAACCGGAGCCACCACCAAAGCGGAAATCGGAAAAGTGATGGGCATAGCGATGGGACGTCTGAAAGGTAAAGCTGACGGCAACTTAGTCAAAAAATTAGTGGAAGAAAAATTGCAATAATTTTTTTCTTCTCGCATAAAAAACAACCCTAGCCTTTTGGCGGGGTTGTTTTTGTTTTGGATAGCTATTGATCGATGGGTATATAAATGATAGTGTATTATCCAAGAAGCAATAAATTTTATATTATTAAAAAATGGATAAATTAAGGAAAATATTAGAATCAAAGGCTTTTAAGTATATTAGCTATGTTTTTTGGACGGTTTATGCTGGAGCAGTATTAATTTTGTTAGACACCTTTGCCCACGTTGCAATATGCTGGAGCTGTAATCCGATAAGTTATAGAATTTTCTATAAAATTGGATTATTTTTTAGCATGAGTAAATACGACATCTTCAATTATTTTAGTTTTCTAATATTATATCCTGCTACTATTATCTGTATTTTGGGATTTTTTATTATAGTATTTAGCATTTTAATTAGAAAGTTTTTTTTGAAAAATAAAATTCCACTGTATTGGATGATTGTGGTAGTATTGATGATGTTGCTTTTTTTGATAGGTCATTTTAATGTGTTGTTCTAACAAACAATCTAAATTAATTGAATTTTTTTTGGATTGTTTGTGGGATAATAATCCCAAATTGAAATCAGGCGATATGATAAATTCATATCAAAATTGAACCTTGAAAATTTAGGAGGTAGTGAAATGATTGGTAGGAAATTATTCGTGTGCATATTGTTTTTGTTTTGTCTTGCATCTAATGGATGGGCTATTGACATAGATAGTGGTGACATTCCTATTGGTGAAAAATGTGATTGTAATTTTTTGGATGTTATATTGCCCACTAAATGCAATGCGGCATTTAATGCAGGAGATTGGTCTCCAAAAAAATGGCTATACTACGATGCAAAAGCAAGTGATTGGTCCCCATCAGTTATGGGAGCAAGGGTTGGGGCTGACGGCAACATCGCTGTGCGGTTTATCATGACGACGGAAAATGTTGACTTTTTGGTTGTTTGTATGCTAGTTTAAGTTTACTGACAGGCTATATTTTATTTAAAAGAAGAAAAAGTAATTAAAAATTTTATCCCAATGGATTGTAAGCAACGTTATAATTATAATATCTAGCTTTTGTAGTATGCGTAAACGAGAAATTCTAGCAAATAAAATAGAAAAACTCATTAATCCAATTATAAAATCGAGAATTGTTCAATCCGGTGTTTTTTATGGGTTAAGAAAAATATTTTGGATAATCTATTTTATATTAGAATTATATTTAATAGATTATTTGATAAATTCAGTATTATTCTTGAGATATTCTTTTGGATTTAGGATGCTATATAAAATGAGTTTGTTTTTTGAAATGAAAAAGGGTCAAATCTATCATTTACAAAATGTTTTCGAGAAGGATGTTTTTCCAATTGTAGTTATAATTGCCATTGCCGTAATTATCGGAATTTTCACTTATAAATTTATACTAAGGAGGAAGATTCCACTACACTGGTGGTTAGTAGCTGTGCTGTTCGTATTGTCGATTCCGATTTATTTTTCTGTAGCACTTTACTTTACTTTTTTCTAAGATGAATTATTACTCCTGTTAATAATTAATTTTATTTGATTATTAACAGGACTAATGTCTCCATGAATGCAAGAGGATGAGCTTCTTGTAGAAAAGATCTTTAACAATTTAGGAGGTAGTATAATGAAGATTAAAGTATTGATGGTTATGCTGGGTCTATTGTTTTTTGTGGCATCTGGTGTATGGGCGATTGATGTTGACAATGGTGATATTCCTTTGGTTGGGAATGAATACGGAACTGGCGGTGAATGTGGAATATTTGCAAGTTCTTTGAATTGGAATCCATTTGACTCGTCTGATGCGGCGAATATTGACTGGTCTCCTGCAAAGTGGCAATATCCTCAAGCCAAGAACTGGTCTCCATCAGTTATGGGAGCAAGGGTTGGGGCTGACGGCAACATCGCTGTGCGGTTTATCATGACGACGGAAGATGTTGATTTTTTCAAAAACGCTAGATTTAACGGGACAAACATTCGAGTTCCGTTCGCGCTTGAAATTGATGTGGTTGATCATAATGGCGCCCTAGGTGTTAAAAGAGCGGAAGATTTTAAGATTGTTGAAGATAATCTTCCCGGCGAAGCAATGTTATCAGAAGACATAAGCAATTTTGATAAAACTAAAGCGCTTGGAATGATTATTTTCCAACCGGCTAAATTAGAGGCGGATACAGTTTATCAAATTGTCATTAATCCTAATAATACTGCTAATTTCGGCGTAATCCACGTTAATTTTCAGTTAACTGTGAATTACAAGTGGATCTCCGCGATGGTGAATAACTATTCTAATAAGTGTGACATTCTTGATTTCATGGGAAACTTTAAGGGGGACAACATTAGTGGATACAACATTGCCATTGGAAGCAATTCAGATTTTTCCAATATTCCATCCAAAGCAATCGACCCTTGGTACTATTATCTAGCAGCTGAAACCGACGCAAGCAATAAAGTCAGTTTTCGATTAAATGTCGAAAACAATGCCGTTTGCTGGAATGATCACGAGAATGTCAATGAAAATAACGAGCCATTGCATAATCGTAGCAGTTTCTACGGTTACAATGGAGAATTTGATCATCTTGTCAGCTATAAGGGCGAAGCAATTACGGATTGGTGCATTCTTGATGACAACGATGTCAATCTTTGGCGCCTTGGTATTGGTAGTAAATATTACTATAACCATACAACCATTGACAGCAATGGTAACGTAACCAATGACAGCCAAAAAGAGAATGACGAATTGCCCGGCTCCACAACCTCTTCCGACCCCTCCAAATCTTCCACTAAACCTGATCTTTTCATCAAACAATTCTATCTTGGCGATGGTGGAATAACTCATTACTATGACGACGAAAATGTCCATCTTTACGCTCAAGTCAAAAATGTTGGCAAGGATGTTTCTACCTCAATTACCAACATCACCCTGAAATACTACCGCTTCCGCGGAGAAAAGATTAATGGTGATTTGAAAGAGTTGGGTAGTGATAAAATTCAAGGATCAAGCTTAGCTTCCGGCAAAACTAAAACCGAAGATTTAAGTTCTGGCGTGCCTGATACGGAGGATAAGTATCAATATTACGCTTGCATTGATACCGGCAAAACTGTTTCCGAAAACAATGAAAACAATAACTGCAACAGTAACAGTCCTATTGCCATCCGTGTGCATAAACGACCTGATTTGGCAGTAAGAGACCTGACTTTGGACGGCGGAGCGACAACTTTTGAAGAAGGCACAACTCCCTATGCTCAAGTGACCATTGAAAACACCGGTGGAGAACCTTTTGATGACGTGCCAGTGCATTGGTATTTAGATGGTGCCCATTATGCCGATGATAATATGCGCCATTGGAACATCACTCACGGCGACGTTAAACACGAAGATGTCTATTTGCCCGGCAATCTTTCTTCTGGCTTACACACTGTCAAATCTTGCTATGATTTACCGGATGATAAGGATAATTCTGACGAATGCCTGGAACTTTCTTTTGAAATCACAAAAAAAGAGCCTCCAAACAATCTCTTAAGAGCCGATGTCAACGGCGACGGCAACATCACTACCGCTGACTCTCAGCTCATAACGAGGTATTCAACTGGTAACGATATGAGCTCTACCGCTTGGATTGATTCTCCAATTACCGGCGACGCTGACTGCAACGGAGTGACTAATTCTACCGATGCTCTTCTTGTAATGAGAAAGTCTATGGGCATGTCGATGACAGGTACGGCTTGGTGTTTGGGAGAATAACCAAAAATACAAAGAGCAACTCTGCTATATATATATATCTTTAAAGGAAAGCTTGAAGATGAATATATGGAGCAGAATTCAAACTTAATTCTACGCGCCCTGTGCTTTGAAAGCATGGGGTGTTTTTTTATGTAAGAATATGAGTCTTAAACAAAAAATTGCCGAGGATTTGAAAACGGCTATGAAAGCCGGAGAAAATACTAAGCGCGACACTTTGCGAATGCTTGATGCAATGGTAAAAAACGTGGAGATTGAAAAGCAAAAACGAGAAGTCGGGTTGGATGATGGCGAGCTTCAAGAGGTCGTTATGAAAGCCGTCAAACAACGCCGAGACGCTATTTCTCAATATTCTGCTGGCGGTCGGGAAGATTTAGCAGAGAAAGAAAGCGCCGAAGTGGAAATTCTTTTAGCCTATATGCCGTCTCAAATGGATGAAACCGCAGTGGATTTGGAAGTGGAAAAA
>JBBREE010000053.1:0-4241 GCA_038203255.1 Candidatus Moraniibacteriota bacterium
TTAAGTTTAATTTTAGTAATCTTGTTTTCCAATACAGTAAAATCAACCACGTGTGCTTTGTATAAAAAAGTAATGCCATTTTCTTTGGCAACTCGTATTAATGCAGATAAAACATCTTGAGCCTTGTCGCTAACAGGAAAAACTCTGCCATTTTTTTCAACTTTTGTTGGCACGCCATTGTTAGCAAAAAATTGTTGCACATTTGCTGGACGAAAAGCATTCAAGGCTGAAAGCAAAAACCTACCATTTTTGTATAGATTAGAAAGTTCCACCATATTATCTTCATCCTGCGTGAGATTGCAGCGCCCATTGCCAGCCATCAAAAGTTTCTTGCCAGGCTCTTCTTTTTTATCAACCAAGGCGACGCGCGATCCCAATTGTGCGGCGCGAATAGCAGCCATCATTCCAGCAGGCCCCGCACCAATAACCACTGTATCAAATTGTTCTTCGATTAATTTTTTCATCCAACAGTAGAAATTCGAATGAGCTATGCTCAAAAAAGTTCTTTTTTAAATTTAATAAAATGAATATTTTTCACATTATATACCTTATTTCACCAGCAAAACTACGATCTTTCGAATGCTCACTGCCAGATTCATAAACTTCACCATAACACGCTTTTCTTTGTTTGTCCAGCCCAATTTGGCATGTATGCTGTATTTTGTATCGCGTAACTCTTATAAATGCTCCAAGCTTGATATTTTTATCATTATGGGTTATACTGCGTTATTGGAAACTTAAAAATGCATTCCATACAGAATACAGGACACTAAATACAAGATACAAATTTATGCTAATCGATGATATAAAAATTGAAGTTTCCGCTGGAAATGGAGGAAAGGGTTGCGTAGGATTCAACAAGAATCTGATGAGTCTTGGTCCTGCTGGTGGAAGTGGAGGCAAAGGCGCTAGCGTTATTTTTATTGGTGTTTCAGATCTCAATGCTCTCAATCAATTTCGCTTCAGAAAACAAGTTAACGCTGAAAATGGTCGCGAAGGAAAGGGACAATTTTGCGATGGACCAGATGGAAAAGATTCTATAATCAAAATTCCAGTTGGAACCGTGATTCATAACCTAACCACTGGCATTGACGAAGAAATTACCAAAGTTGGACAAGAAATTTTGATCGCCAAAGGAGGTCGCGGAGGAAAAGGAAATTTTCTTTTTCGTGGATCGCGAAACACCACACCAAAAGAATTTGAAGAAGGGAAACCGGGGCAAGCATTTGAATTGCGTCTGGAGCTTAAAATGATTGCTGATATCGGCTTTGTTGGTCTTCCAAATCTAGGAAAATCATCCCTGCTTAATGAACTTACTAATGCCAATGTGAAAGTTGCCAACTATCAATTCACCACTCTTGAACCAAACCTTGGCGTTTATTATGGTTTGATTTTGGCTGATATTCCTGGACTTATTGAAGGAGCATCTGATGGCAAAGGACTTGGAATAAAATTCTTGAAACATGTTGAACGCACCAAAATTATTTTTCATTTCTTAGCAGCTGACAGTCAAGACATCACTGCTGATTACAAAACAATTCGGAATGAACTTTCCGCTTTTAACCCGATACTGCTAGAAAAGCCTGAATATATCTTTGTTTCACGCTCTGACACCGTCACACCGGAAGAATTGAAAAAGAAATTAAAAGAAGCCAAGAAAATCAACAAGCATGCAATCCCCACCTCAATTCACGATTGGGATCAATTGCAAAAAGTAAAAGAAATTTTGAACGAATTAGATAAGGAAAAATAATAAAGTAACCCAGTTCTTACACCACAAATCAAAGGAGGTTTCATCATGAAAGAGAGTTATTATTTTAGTGCGAAAGATGATCCATTTTTTCTTGGACTTGAAGGATTGCTTAGTCCAATAATAAAAGATGTTTCAGACGAGAAAGAGGGTGCTGCCAAAAAAGCAATCCACTTGATGTGCATCGCGGTGTCGCAAATGCCCATAACTTCTTTCAAGGATCCAGAATACACCAAACAAATCCTCATAGCAGTGAAACACTATCTAAAATCTGGAGACATCCAACGCATAAAACAAACAGCGCGCAAAAGAAGAACTGACCGTTTGGAAATGCTGCATACTATTGCCAGTGATGTCCTTGAATATCTGGCTTTTTTGCCCGCTAGGCTAGAAGAAGATCCGAAAAATATTTATCGCTATTTGGAAAACATGGACAATGCTCTTTGGATTCTGCGAAGATTAGGACTTTATGAAAAGTTTTTCAAAAAATTAAAAGTTTGAAAAAAGTTACAAATAAAAAAAGCGCCACAGGAAAACCTGGGCGCTTTTATATTTGCATGCAATAGTTATTCGTGTTGATGCCCAGCGTGATTATTTTTGCTAGGCTCAATGGCATGCAAAATTGCATTAACCAAGGAAAGAATTAGACTGAACAAAAGTGCCCACCAAAAACTTTGCACATAAAAACCATCCACAAACTTGCTCGTCAACATAATCATTCCAGCGTTAATGACTAAAGTAAAAAGACCAAGTGTTAAAATTGTGATCGGCAAAGTAAGGATGATTAGAATCGGCTTTAAAATTGTATTAAAAATTCCCAAAACCACGGCAACAATAAGTGCCACAAAAAAACTCTTAAGAACAATCCCCGGCAGCAAATATGCTGTAATCATGATCGCCAACGCTCGCAAAAACCAGTGCAATAAAATTTTCATATTTTTTTATTTTCTAGCGAAGTCGAGCGAAATTGAAAGTACTCTTTCAAATTTCCGAGCGAGCGACGAAAACAAAGAGGTATAATACCTCGAGGCGTGCCTCGTGAGCCCAAAGGGTCCAGGGCTTGCGCTGGGGTAAATACCGATTTATTGTGCCTAAGTATTTTTTTGTGCGAAGAAAAGCGATAGACATATTGCTATTTTCTAGTATAATTGAGGATAGCTTGTGAGATAAAATTAAAAATCAAATTACTTTAAAATTCAGCATGCAATTTGTTGAAAAACAAAATGCAAGAGCTGAAAAATATATTTATGTATGCAATTATTCTTTGTGGTGGATCAGGAACACGTCTTTGGCCACTCTCACGCAAGAATTTCCCCAAACCATTTTTGAAATTGTATTCCGATAAAACTTTGATTCAAGAAACTTTCGAGCGCATGTCTGGCGCAATTGCCAAAGAAAATATTTACATCGTTACTGATAAGGAGAATTTTTTTAATGTACTAAATCAGGTTAGGGAAGTTTATGGGGACTTTAGAAAGGAGCAAATTGTTGTTGAGCCAATGTCGCGAGACACCACTCCAGCAATCATGTTGGCCGTTAAATATTTGCGCGAGGTTGTTGGTATAGATGAAAACGCTCCTATCATTGAAGTTCATTCTGATCACTATATCGGCAAAAAAGAAATTTATCTGCAACTAGTGAAAAAATCCCTAGCTCAATTGGATGATAATATTGGACTAATAGGCATTACACCAACAAAACCAGATACAGGGCTGGGATATATCGAAAAAGGAGAAAAAGTGAAAGATTATTTCAAGGTTTCCGCTTTCAAGGAAAAGCCTGATGTCGAAACTGCTAAAAAGTTTTTGAAAACTGGGAAATATGTTTGGAATGCTGGAATGTATTTGTTTAATGCTAAAACTCTTGAATCTGAATTGAAAATTTGTGATACTGAGATGTATGCAATGTATGACAGGCCTTATGTTGATTTTGTGGAAAATTTTTCCAATATCCCAAAAATTGCTATTGATTATGTGATTGCAGAAAAATCAAAAAAGGTGATTGTATTTGAAGGCGATTTTGATTGGAATGATATTGGATCTTTTGATGTGCTCTCTGAAATTGCCAGCCGGAATGAGACGAGAAATGAAAAACATTTAGCTTTTGATTCAAATAATATTTATACAAATTCAATCAGCAATAAACTAATTGTAACAGTTGGAATTGATGACATTAATGTGGTCGAGAATAATGATGTGATTTTGGTGCAAAAAAAAGGCACAAGTGACTCGATTAAAAAAGTTGTAACATATTTGAAAGATAATAATTACAAGGAGATTGAACATAATATGGTGGGTTATCGTCCCTGGGGAAAATATGAGGTTTTTGTTAATGATAAAAATCATAAAGTTAAGAAAATTACCGTGTATCCAAAATCAACCTTGAGTTTGCAGTCGCATGCGCGCAGAAGTGAACATTGGGTCGTGGTGAGTGGCACTGCACATGTCATTAACGGAGAAAATGAATTGACTCTGAATGAAAATGAAAGTAC
>JBBREE010000054.1:0-3318 GCA_038203255.1 Candidatus Moraniibacteriota bacterium
ATTGAGAAACTACTCTAAGAAAAATATTAAAAGCTATTTGGGATGCCTGAATGATTATTTTTGCTTTGTCAAAACTATTCAAAGAGATGGTGACTTGGAGAGAATAAAGGAATTTCTTTTGGCAAAACAAGATGCCGGACAATCTTCGCAAACCATTAACGTCCATTTGCACGCCATCAAGTATTTTCATAGCGAAATCATGAAAAGCAGTGTGCCAATTGATATTAAATTTGCTAAAACTGCCAGTAAGTTGCCCATAGTGTTATCAAGAAAGGAGATTGCTTTTATTCTTGAAAATATTAGCAATGAAAAACATCGCTTAATGATAGCACTTGCTTATGCAGGGGGATTTAGGGTAAGTGAAATCACTAATTTGAAAATAAAAGATGTCAATTTTGAGGAGTTGACTATTCATCTTAAGGGCGCCAAGGGAAATAAAGACAGAATAACTATTTTTCCTGAGAAACTAAAAGACAGCGTTGGAAAGCTTATCAGCGCAAAAAGTAGCAATGAATTTATATTCTCCAGTGAACGTGGTGGAAAATTGACCGAACGAACAGCGCAAAAAGTTTTTGAGAACGCCTTGAAAAAAGCAGGCATCAAGAAAGACGCCACTTTCCATTCTCTGCGACATAGTTTTGCGACGCATCTTTTGGAAAACGGGACAGATGTCCGCTATGTACAAGCCCTTCTCGGTCATGCTAATATTAGGACAACGCAGATTTATACCAAAGTAACCAACCCGGCGATCAGAAACATTAAAAGTCCGTTGGAATAAATCTAATTTATTATGGAATTTATTAAGACAAAATTTGTTGGAGCCTATTTGATTAAACCGCAAGTCTTTGGAGACAAGCGAGGGTTTTTCATGGAAAGCTATTCCAAGAAAGAATTTGAAAAAGCGGGAATAGAAATTGATTTTGTGCAGGATAACCATTCTTTGTCGGAGAAAAAAGGAGTTTTGCGGGGATTGCATTTTCAGGCGCCACCATTTGCTCAAACTAAACTGGTGCGGGTGACGCGCGGAAAGGTGTATGATGTGATTGTAGACCTACGGAAAGATTCTGAGACTTTTGGTGAGTGGGAAGGTTTTGAACTCTCGGGCGAAAATTTTCAGATGCTTTTGGTTCCGCGGGGTTTTGCACATAGTTTTTTGACCCTGGAAGACAACACTGAATTTCAGTATAAGTGTGACGAATTCTATCATCCGGAAGTAGATTCGGGGATAATCTGGAACGATCCGGATTTGAAAATTGATTGGCCGATTGCTGAGCCGATTTTGTCGGAAAAAGACTCAAGCTTAGGAACATTTAAGGATTTAAATTCACCTTTTTAATTTTATGAAAATTTTAGTCACGGGCGGAGCGGGATTTATCGGATCGAATTTTATCCGTTATATGCTTCAAAAATATTCTGATATAAAAATTGTTAATTATGACAAGCTGACTTATGCCGGGAATTTGGAAAATTTGAAAGACATCGAAAATGATCCTCGCTATAAATTCGTCAAAGGGGATATTTGCGACAAAGACGCAGTGGAAAAAGTTTTACAAGAAAATGAGATTGATACTGTTGTTCATTTTGCGGCCGAGTCTCACGTGGACCGTTCAATTCTTGAACCGGACGCTTTTATCAAAACCAACATTGTCGGAACGTTTACTCTCTTGGAAGCGGCGAAGAAAAACGGAAAAATCCGCTTTCACCACGTTTCGACGGACGAGGTTTTTGGGTCGCTTGAGCCGTCTGACGCCCCTTTTAATGAAAAGAGCCCCTACGACCCCAGGAGTCCTTACAGTGCGGCTAAAGCTTCCTCGGACCACCTGGTACGGGCCTATTTTCACACCTATGGTCTACCAATTACCATTTCCAATTGTTCTAATAATTATGGCCCATTTATGTTTCCGGAGAAGTTGATGCCGTTTTTTATTACTAATCTCATAGAAGAAAAAAAAGTGCCACTCTATGGCGACGGAACTCAGGTGCGCGATTGGCTGTGGGTCACGGACCATTGCCGGGCGATTGATCTTATTTTACAACGTGGAAAAATTGGCGAAACATATTTCGTTGGAGGCAATTGTGAGAAAAACAACAAAGAAATCGCGGATAAGATTTTGGTGCTGATGGGGGAAGGAGAGGATAAAATTGAATATATTAAAGACCGTCCGGGCCATGACAAACGCTATGCAATTGACGCCTCACGCATTGAAAAAGAACTTAACTGGGAGCCTCAAATGGATTTTGAAACCGGGATGAAAGAGATGGTTTTATGGTATAAAGAAAATGAAGACTGGTGGAAAAAGATTAAATCCGGAGAATACCAGGCATATTTTGAAAAAAATTATACACAACGAGGAGAAATATTAACTGCTAAATAATTATATGGAAATTCCAAAAAAGAAAACGAAAATGAGAGGGATAATTTTATCAGGTGGCACGGCCACGCGTCTTTTCCCCTTAACCGCAACTACAAGTAAACAACTCTTGCCAATCTATGATAGACAGATGATTTTCTATCCATTAAACACTTTGATTAAAGCCGGCATCCGCGATATTTTGATGATTGTGGCGCCGGAACATTCCGGACAGTATCTCAATCTCTTGGGCTCTACGATGAAAAAATTCGGGGTAAATATCTATTTCGAAGTGCAAAAAGTGCCGGTTGGTTTGGCCGATGCTTTTATTTTGGGAGAAAGTTTTATCGGGAGGAGTAATGTAACTATGATTTTGGGGGACAACATTTTTGAAGATGATCTTTCAAAAGCGATTATGGATTTTTCCACTGGCGGAATGATTTTTGCCAAAGAAGTGTCCGACCCGAAGAGATTTGGGATTGTCGAATTTAATAAAAAAGGTAAGGCGATTTCCATCGAAGAAAAGCCGGCAGTTCCCAAGAGTAATTTTTGCGTAACCGGAGCATATATTTACGACTCTCGAGTCATTCAAATTGCTAAGGCTATGACTCCTTCAGCGCGCGGAGAAATCGAAATCACAGATGTGAATAATGCTTATCTCAAAATGAACGAGCTAACTGTTAAAAAAATCAAAGGCGAATGGATGGACGCGGGGACTTTTGATTCACTGCTGGAAGCCGGCAATATTGTTAAAAATAAAAAGTTGTACAAAAATTTTGATCCGATTATTGATAAGGCAGTAGAAGAGTTTAATGAAGAATTAAAAATTTTAGCTAAAAAAAAGTTAGCCTAAGGACGCATGGACGATAAAAATGTTAAGGTTTCTATAATAATCCTAAACCATTCTAAAGCACAACGGGTGGTTGAGAATGTTGCGTATCTTCTTTCTCAAGAAGTCAGTTTTGAT
>JBBREE010000055.1:0-3256 GCA_038203255.1 Candidatus Moraniibacteriota bacterium
AGATGGATCGCCGCGCAGTGCCTTGTAGTCAATGATCTGATCGGGACTGAGTCCATAGCGCACAAAAACTTTTTCACTGTCATACATGATTGAATCACTGAGTCCTCTGCGCATCGTGTAGACGCTGGTGGTGTCATTCACAAGTTGCAAGGTATCCATATCGCCAGTCACAATGATTGTTTCAATGTCTTCGCCAAGTTTTTTGATTTGAGTTGAAATTGTGCCGATCACATCATCAGCTTCAAACCCCGCCATTTCATAGATTGGAATGTTAAAAGCCTGCACAACTTCTTTGACGCGGGGGATTTGAGCGTATAGTTCATCATCTCCTTTGACGCGTGTGGCCTTATATTCTTCAAATTTTTCATGGCGAAAAGTTTTGCCAGCCAAATCAAATGACGCCACGACATAGTCAGGTTTAAATTCGCTAATCACGCTGAGCAGGGTTGAAGAAAATCCATACACCGCATTGACCAACTCACCTTTTTTTGTTGTAAATGGCGGCAGTGCATGATATGCCCGATGAATGATGGCATTTCCATCGATAAGGATGAGTTTTTTTGGTGTATTTTCTTTTGACATAATGTAAAATTTTTGAATAAATTGCTCAATTTAAGGATATTTTAAGTATAGCGCGCTAGCGAAATAATACAAATACAAAACGTTAAATATTTGCTATAATGTAAATATGAAAAATGAAGCATACGCATTTACGCATAAACCAGAAGAAGAACAAATTACGACACCAGTCGAACCTGTAGAAAAAAAATCTGCAAAGATTTTGGATTTGGAAGAATTTAGAAATAGAAACATAAAAAAAGAGGATATTGAACATGATATTAATCGCGAATATGATGTTGACGCAAAAATAAAAGATTTTCTTGTTAGTGAAAATATTATTGCGGAAATTGATGGATTGACCATATTCGATATAGATAGATTTTTGACAAATGATTTCTGGAAAGAAGCCAGAATGAAACAAATCACGATTTCGCAAGGAGAACAGAAGAATATCAATAAGAGTCTCGTATTTAAATCTCTAGGTGGAATGGATATTATTTCTCGAGAGGATTATTTGCAATCAATCGGTGATAATAAGGAAATAAAACCAAAGCAGCTATTTAATGTTCCAGATAGCGCAGAAGAAGCATTTGACTTGGATGGCATAAAAAATAAGGAGTACTATCTTAATTATTGGGATATATTTGGCAGTGGTGATAAAAAGCAGGTAAATTGGAAATTTCCAATGACTGCCAAGAATGGTGAAGAAATCAGCATGAAAGAATTTGCCTTTGCTACAAAATTATTCAGAGACTTTCAGGCTCGCAGATCTGCAGATGGAAAGTTGGAAGTTTTTGACAATGAAAAAGAATCATTTATAACTTTTGCTAATGATTTTGCTCGTGACAATATAGGCAGCTTTGGTTCGCATGAGCTTGAAAATACTCCACACATTTTTCTTTTGAAAAATTGTCATAATTTATTAGACAAAGGACTTTTGCAACTTAATGATTTTAAAATACAAACTGGTCGCGCAAGCGGAGAACTTCTTCGTAAAGAATTCAAGCTACAGGATAATTCTACAGATATCATGATTGGCGGAATTAAATATTACATTGGTCGGGAAAACTTCATTTTTCAAGGAGAAGCAATACCTAAGAAAGATATTAAAATTGCAGTTTTGGATAAAAAAACAGCTGGAGTTGTTTTGATAAACGGCGGACAAGAAAAAGTTATTTGCCTTATAGACTTGCTTTCGGATGAAGAAAAGGAGCAAAAAAGAGATACTGTAAGAAAAAAATTTGAAAGACCATTGAAAGAAAAAGAAATTACTGCTAGAACTTTTATGAATAAAAAAGAAATGGCAGATAGAATAAAACCATGGACTCGCACACAAGATAATCCTAAATTTGAAAATGAAACACCAGAAGAATATGCAGAGCGCATGAGCAGTATTGCGGATTATGGATATATTAAAAAAGTTACAGAAGATTTTAGCTTACACGCCGGCATTGGTATTCATAATCTATCCTGGCGCCAGCAGCAATGGCTGGTTAGCGCAGCCTTTGATTTAAAAGGTGATTATTCAAGGCTTTTGGATTTTGGAAAATCTTTTGGAATTAATGGGTTAAAAACTTTTTTAAGTTGTGAATATGGTCTTGAACATGGAAAAGAAATTTTGAAAATCGGAGAAGAACTTTCAAGTGAAACAGCTGGAGCTATATTTTCAAAATATAACGAAATTGCTACAGTTGCAGAAGATATTGAAAATGTGGTCGGGCAGTATTTCAATAAAAATGTGGATGTTACTGGACAGCAATGCAAAAAAGCAGCACAAACATTACTATTAAAAGCAAAAGGTATCCTGCAAGATTTTTCAGGTCAGATAGATAATTCAAAAAAGTTTAATGAAAAAACTATAACCGAAGAACTTGAAAAAATAAAAACTAATATAATATTTTTTACTGGAATTGTGCGTTCAGTAGTAAAGGGAAATGAGGAGATCGCTCCAGAACAAATAAATGGATTGGATTTTGAAATTGTTAATTCTCAAGTGATTAATGGTGAAAATTACAAGGAAGACATTAAGAGAATGTATGAACTTATTGATATAAATTATTCCGATAATGATGAAGATAGAAAAGCAGTCAGGGAAAGTTTTGAAAAAAGTCTAGCTAATGAAAAAACCACATTTTATATTCTCAAAAAAGATGGAAAAGTTGTCGTCTTTAATCGTTTTGATGACAAGGGAGATCATGTGTATGCAGGATCTTTTAATGCTGATCCTGCTTATCGAAATAGTGGTCTTGGTGAAATGATGATGAATCAATCTCAAGACAAAGAAGCAGTGCACAAAGAAATTAGAGCCATTGCTGATCCGCAAAAAAGAATTTGTTCAAGATATATTGAAGAAGAAAATTTTATTATTAATGGAATTGAAAATGTTGGAACTGATGAAAATAAATTATATGAAGCAAATATAGCACTTAACAATGAAAAAAATAAACAATATTACTTCCGCACTCGTTTCAGGTTGGATGATTTGGAAAAATTTCATACTGATCAATTGAATCAGATAGCAACTGGACAACTAAATAGAAATGAAATTGTCAGCAAAAAGGAACCATTTATCATGGAAATAAACAAAGATGAAATGGAGGATTTCTTTGAGTTTGCAAAAAAATTCATGCTTGAGCACGAGTATGTCATCACTAGATATCTGCCAACAGAAAAGGAGGGTCAAAAAATGTTCGCG
>JBBREE010000056.1:0-3235 GCA_038203255.1 Candidatus Moraniibacteriota bacterium
TTTCACTTTTGATATTAATAATTCTCAAAATGTAAAAGTGTCCGGCCCAGGCTGTGAGACAACTGCCCAGGGTTGCTTCTATTTTGAAGGAGAAATGACTAAAGATATCCAGCTGGATAAATTTATTTTTCCTCAAGAAAAAAAGAGTATCTTTTTTGATGCTCTCGTCGATAAAAATCAGGTTAAGGTTTAATAATCTTTCCTTACTTTAGTGCTTTTTTTTCAGAATGAGATCTTAAGTAGACCGGCAAAGAGAAAAAACTGATAAACATCTGAATAAAGCGACTGATAATGGCTACAGTAACGGCCGCTGAAGCGCTTACACCAAAAGCACCAAAAAAAGCGATGTAAGCCCATTCTTTGATTCCGATGTTGTTGATACTCACTGGCACAGAAGAAATAATACTAATCAGAAAAATGACTGACAGATAATCCATGATATTCATTTTTATCCCCAAGGCATAAAAAAGAATATAATTGGCCAACGCTACTCCGACAATATAAAAAACAAAGGAGAGTAGAATCACTTTCTTAAAGACTCGTCGGTCATTACTATAAGTTCCCAGATCAATCATAAAGGCCACAAATTTATCCGGAAAATATTTTGTCAGACGTCCCCAGAATGGTTTTTTTCTCACTTTCATAATCAGAATGTCAAAAAGAAAGGAGAGGGCTATGGCGAGATTGGCGATAACTAATGTTTTGTTGCCAATGACATGATTAAAATTAAGGCAGGTAAAAACAAGAGCCAAAATAGTAGCGCCAAAGAGCCCGGTGATGCGATCCATGATAACGGAAGAGGCGGCTTCGATATAGCGACCCTGAGCCTTGCCAGTCTCATAGGCCTTAAAAGTATCTCCACCTATAAAAGACGGCATAAAGTTATTAATAAAGGTGCCGGTCAGATAATATTTGAAGAAATCTCCTACGCTTAATTCAATCCCCTTGTAATTAGCAAGCGCTTTCCATTTATAAGCGCAAACGACCATCCCAAAAAGTACCGCCACGACATAGGCCACAAGAAAAGGCCACTTAATCGATTGAAAATTTTCCAAAACATTCACCCAATCAACCTTGAAAATTACCCAAAATAAAAAAGCGGCGCTAATGATAATTTTTAGAATTCTTTTTAGATTTTTTTTGAACATACTTTATATAAATTATAATATTCCCCCGCCACCTTCTCCCAACTCATCTCCAAAGCCCGCGCACGACTGGCTTCGCCCATTAGGCGACGTAATTCCGGGTTTTCAATAAGATGCCCCAATTTTTCCGCCAAGTGAGTGGCGTCTTTCATTCTAATGATATACCCATTCTCACCATCCGTCACTAACTCTTTTGTTCCGCCCGCATCAGTGGCTAGAATGGGCAATCCTGAAGACAGCGCCTCCAACATCGCGTTACTCATCCCTTCGTTGAGTGAGGGTAAAACAAAAACATCTGCCTCTTGATAATAACCACTGGTTTCTTCGCGCGGAATTCGGCCTAAAAATTCTACCCTAGCGGATAAGCGTAATTCTTCCACTTGTTTTTCCAGTCGCAGGCGTGCGTTCCCTTCTCCCATTATTCTCAAATGTACTTGCGGATATTTTTCTTGCATCATGGCCACTGCGTCAATGAGATAATTCAAACCCTTACGATCAGTTATGCGAGAAGCCCCTGGGGTAATAATGAATTTTTCTAAATAAAGCTCGGCTTTAGAATTCAAAGCCGAGCTTTGATTCTGTAAGGGTTTAAACTTATCCGTATCAATTCCATTATAAATCACTCCGATTTTTTGCTTGGAGTTAGTTTTAAGTGCTAATTCTTTTAATCCTTCCGAATTGGAAATGACCGCGAAAGATTGTTTCCAGATGAGGGAAAAAAGCGGTTTGAGAAAGGCATAAATTAGAGGAAAACGATCTGAATAGCCCGGCACGTCTGATCCACGCAAGGAAACGACATACGGAATCTTAAACTGCCATTTAAGCATCATCGAGATGAAACCACATGGCACGGTGAAAAAAGAATGCGTTAAGTCATAATTATTCTTACGGCATAATTTTTGTGAAAACCAAAAAGCTTTCCAAGAATACAATAGTAAATCTTTTTGGGATTGGAAATGTAAATTACTTTTATTTTTCCCGATTGGCAAGCGGTGAACCCGAATATTCTCCCCTATTTTTTCCAAATGATACGCCTCGTCAATCGAAGAAGTTATTAAATCCACGTTTAAGTCATCAAGGCGGGAATATTCTCGCAAAATATTAGCGGTCGCATTAGCTGCTCCGCCACCGAGAGGCGGATATTCATAATTGAAAAATAATACTTTCATAGCCCTAATATTAAACTTCGACGTTTTGCCAATTAAGTTTATCCCCTCGTCCGACGGCGTAATATTCAAAGCCGGCTTCTTTAAGAACGGGAATATCTAATAGGTTGCGACCATCAAATATGATGGGGGTTTTCAAAGACTCCTTAACCAAGCCTACATCAATTGTCCGATATTCTCCTGTCTCAGTGGCGATGATAAGCGCATCGCAATCTGGAAGAATTGCATATTTATCCTCTTGTTCATAAGTAATGCTACTGGAAAAATCTTTCAGATAAATTTCCCTAGCCTCTTCAACAGCCAGTGGATCATAAGCTATAATCTTGGCGCCGTGCTCGGTCAAAATTTTTGCAATCTCAATCGAAGCAGATTCGCGCATATCATTCGTTTTGGCTTTAAAGGAAAGTCCCCATATGGCAAATTTTTTGTCGGTCAAATCCTTCCCAAAACGAGCGATTATTTTTCTTGGAATGGTGGTTTTTTGAAAATTATTCACCCCTTCAATGGCTTCCAGTAGTTTTAAATATGGTTCAGGCAAACCTAATTTTCCGGAAAAAGCAATGATGGCTTTCACGTCTTTAGGAAAACAACTCCCGCCATAACCCAAACTAGCGTGTAAAAAATCCGGTCCAATTCTGGGATCACTGCCCATTCCTTCCGCCACTTGTTCGATATCAGCGTCCAATAGATCACAAAGTCCGGCAATGGAATTGATAAAGGAAATTTTAAGCGCCAGCATAGTGTTACTAGCATATTTAGTCAACTCCGCCGCCTTCACACCCATCGCGTGGAAACGTGGGGTTTTTTTCATAAAGGGTTCATAAAGAAGGCGCATTTTTTCTAAGACTTCTTTATTTTCAGATCCGGCCACTACGCGACTCGGTTCTAACATATCTTTGACTGCTCGACCTTCCGCCATAAATT
>JBBREE010000057.1:0-3164 GCA_038203255.1 Candidatus Moraniibacteriota bacterium
GAAGAAGACCTCATCAAAGAAATTGATGAACATTTAATCAAACTTAATATTGATGAAACTGTTTTGGACATCATGGTTGATTCCGCCAAAGCCACAAGCAAGAACGAATGGAATCTAGCTCGCGACATTGAAAAAAGAAAACAGATGCTTTTGGATAATAATAAATTTTTGCAAGATTCGTTGATTGATAAATTTATTGACAATGCCATTCCACAAGCAATCTATGATCGTAAGCTGGCGGAACTGCGCAATGAAGAAGCAACTTTTGAAGATGAATTGCGAAGCGCCAAAGAAAACTTTCGCAACGTTTTTGAAAAGATAGAACAGGCCGCAATCTTCATCAAAGGTGCTCGAGAGATTTTCAATAATGGCGACTTAGAAACTAAAAAAGAAGTTGTATCCGTTCTAACTTCGAACATCTCAATAAAAGATAAGAAAATACTGCAATTTACCCTTGCTGAACCATTTAATTGCGTCATTGCCGACATCAATAATTTGAAAAATATAAAACTCCAAACAGCCCCGCTTCGAACTTCTGAACTTTCCTTTATTAAAGCAGAAAAGCAAAACAAAACAGCCCCCGAGAGGGAAGCTGTTTCTGTCATGCACGGGTGGTAGGAATCGAACCCACGTTAGAGGTTTTGGAGACCCCCGTACTACCACTGTACGACACCCGCCTTCGCTAAAGCTTCGGCGGGCGAGCCCGCTTGTAGCGATAGCAGAGAAATTATTATTTCATTTCCTTATGCACTGTGTTGGTCTTGCATTTCTTGCAGAACTTTTTCAGCTCCAATTTTTCTTTGATCTTTTTCTTGTTACGTTTTGTGAAGTGATTGATGGAACTACAAACTGAGCATTTCATCTTCACCAGATTTTCTCTTGCCATAAAATTTATTTAATATGATTTAATTACACTATTTAACTTGAGCCGTTGTCCGGGTTCGAACCGGAGACCTTCTCCTTACCATGGAGATGCTCTACCAACTGAGCTACAACGGCAAGGATAGTTACAAGTTCTTAAAGCAAAAAGTTATAAAACGCTTCGACTTCATAAGCTTAATAACTTTATAAACCTTTAAAATTCCCTAGTGGGCCGGGAGGGATTTGAACCCCCGTAGACTTACGTCGCCTGATTTACAGTCAGGTGCGATTGACCACTCCGCCACCGACCCATTTTTTTTCATTTCCTCTGTTTTCAAAAAACTTCGTATGTATATAATAACATACTTTGAGCCTGAGGTCGGATTCGGACCGACGACCTACTGTTTACAAAACAGTTGCTCTAACCAGCTGAGCTACTCAGGCTAAAAACTATTTACTCAAAATCCTTTCCAACTTTCTCATTTTACTTCTAATGCCAATGTTTCTCGGATTGAGTTTTAAAACTTGCTTGAAACATTCTTTAGCATATTCCCAATTTTCAATCTCTAAATAATATTCTCCTAATCTTTCATAAGCTTCGATATCTTTTGGATTAGCGGCAATTCTTTCGATGAGGATATTTTCAAATAAATCTTTCTTTTCAACTTTGCTTTCAGTTTCTCTCTTAGGCTCAGTTTTTCCAGATCTTTGATTCGCTCTGTTTTCCACACGCTCTTCCGGTTGACTTTCTTCTTGAAAATACCGCTCCTCGTCCACGATTTTAACTTGCTTATCTTCCCTTCTTCGGAAAAGCTCTTCATATGTCAAGCCTTGAGATGTTGACTCCGGAGAATTATTTCTCGTATCTTTTTTATTTTCTCTTCTTTCTTTCACTTTTTGACCTATTGTCGAAAATATCCGGCTAAAAAAACCACCCGCTCCAGACGCCGCTTCCCTGGATTTACTGACTACTCCTGATATAATTAAGCCTGATTTCTTCCTGAGTATTGCTTCTTTTTGCCCTAGCATTTTTCGCTGAGGCGAAAAATCAGAAGAGTTGTCCCCTACTTCCTTTCGAGGAAAATCTTTTCTATCTTCTAAACGCGCCACTTCCGGCGCCTTTTTCATTAAGAAAATTATAATCCCAAAAAGACTCAGAACGACCAGTGTTGGGGGGATGATTAAATATAGCATCTAATTTATTGTATTTCTTCTTTTTTCAAAATTATATATTTTCCGCTCGTCAGTTTCACCTTAATCTCTTGGCTGGCTGCAATGATCTCAATGACCGTCCCCTTACCTTCTTTGGAATTGACGACACTATAGAGTTCAGGCATTCCAGCTAAGAGTTCTCTGTAATTTTCCGCCTCGTAAGCCAAGCAACACATTAATCGTCCACAAAGCCCTGAGATTCGGTCTGATCCGCGATGAGCAATTTGCTGAACCTTGGCCATATCGGTCGTGATACTTGGGATGCTTCCGGGAAACTTCACACAGCACAGCTCTCTCCCGCAAATTCCAAAACCTCCTAATTTTCTAGCCTCATCTCGGCTACCGATTTGTTGCATCCGCACTCCACGTTTTGTCTCCTTAGAAATGTACTTAACCAATTCTCGAAAATCTACTCTACCATCAGCCGTGAAAACAAAAATAATTTGCTTGCCGTCTAGGCTAATTTTGGCATCGATAATTTTCATGAAGAGATTTTGTCTCTTAGCTTCCTCATGGCAAATTTTTAAGCAATTTTCTTTTTCAGCTTCATATTTCTCATATATCTCTTTATCGTGTTTGGTTGCCAAGCGAATAATTCTTTCTTTTTTTTCTTTTTTGACTGTAGCTGTCGACACATTTGCATCCACTACGATACCTAGCTCATTGCTGCCTTCCAGCGCCACAATCACCTTAGAACCCTTTTTTACTTCGAAAGATCCCCCGTCACATACCCACGGAGATTCCCACGAATATATCGAAACTAAAACATTTGTCATAAAATTTTAAACCTATAATTCCAAACGACTGAATTCTCCCACTTGGATATTCTCTCCTGTTTTGGCAATTTTTTCATTAATGAGTTCCCCGACTGTCTGCTCCGGATTCTTTACAAATGACTGCGTAAGTAGAGACACTTCTTCACGGAATTTTTTTTCTTTGCCACTTAAAATACCGGGGATAATTTGTTCCGGTTTTTTTTCGTTTTTAAGTTGCGCTGTCCAAATCTCCCTTTCTTTCGCCACAAGTTCTTCACTGACTTCTTCCGGTTTGATGAATTGTGGTTTCATGGCGGTGATGTGCATCGCGATATC
>JBBREE010000058.1:0-2889 GCA_038203255.1 Candidatus Moraniibacteriota bacterium
AGACTTCAAAAAAAGAAGCCTGACTTATATCATTACTTATCTGCCGGAAAATATAGCAACAGTGGAAAATCATCAAAGAAGCAACTTTTTTAAAGCTAAATCGCCACGTATGAACCCTCATTGCGTCATCTCAACTAAAAAAAATGAAGAATTTTTGGTTTTTTTCGAAACAACTAACTTCTTCTTTCGGATAAACTATCTAGAAAATACCCTAAGAGTCTATACAGAAGAAATTTTAGAAAAAAACACCGATGAAAACCTTACTGCTTTCAGTCCTACCAACTTCAAGGATGATGGACATCCAGACTATTTCTACTTTTCCGCACTGATTTCGAACAATGTCACAAAAGAAAACAGTTTACAATTTTATAAATCATCATTAGATCTTTTAAAAATAGAACGGATTTATACCAAGCATAACATACCCCCACAATATTCCCATGCAGTCAAAAAGATTGGGTGCAACCTTGTCAGCTCTGATTTCCTCGCTCGCTCATTTAAGAATTTAAAAACTGGTAAAATTTTTGAGGACAACCAATCATATATGGAATATGTCTACGAATCACTATATGAAAAATACTGCGAAAAAACAGGTCACACCTATTCCAAGCAAACTTTTAAAAAAAATAATCATATAAACATCTTCTTGAATAGAACCAGACTAGAGACAGGTTTTGATTTATTTTGTTTTTCTAGAGGAAAAAACTTTTTAGATATATGTAAAAGAAACCCAGAGTATGCCTTTGTCCCTATGCCTGGTTCCATAATGTTTTTAAATTTGGATACTAAAAAAGAAATAATTTTCAATACCACCCTTTGTTCACCGGCACATTTTGAGGTTGATAAAAAAACAGGAGACCTTTTTGTCTCCTCGCATAATTTCGATTTTTTTGACAAAGAGAGTTTTCTCTTTCTTGGTCCAGCTGCTATTGATAGATTTAGTTTTGATAACGGAGAGATTACTAAGATTTCTACCTTCTCTCATCCAACCGGGTATCGATTCACTTCCCATAAAATTTTTTCATGGCAAAACAAGACTTACATATGCACCTTTGGACAACCAAATAGACTTTTTTTCATTGATGCTGAAACGATGCAACTGGAATATTTTGAAGATATCGGAGAAGATTTCCTTTCTAACCAAGTGGATATCACCCAATATCTTAACCGTTCCAACTTGATACCCTTTGAGATAGTAAATATAGAAACTTCCCAGGACGGACAATTTATCTTCTTTGTAAATCATGACTATATGTATATTTATAGCTTTCCGGAAAAAAAAATTGTACAAAAAGTAAAACATAGAAAAGGGGCCTTTCCCCATAGCGACATTTCACTTTCAGATTTTCACCTTCTGACAATTCATACTAATTATCTTATTTAAGGATATTTTTACAATTATACAATTCTATTTAATATAAGATACGGTGCGCTACAAATTAACTATGCCACAACGCAGAAATCCGCCAAGAGGCGGATTTCCTTTGATTTTATGATATTTTTTGAAGACTGTGGATAACTTTACGGGATAAAAAACTTTCTCTACGGCGCTACTTCTTTCCAAGAGCATTGGAAACAATCCAGGGTTAGATCTACACAACCAACACAATTACTGATAGGCACAACTGCATTACCACAACCATTATTAGAAATTCCCAAACAATAGGCCGTATCCGTAGTTATAGTTTTTCCACAATTAGTTTGATTAGTACATACAGCTCCGGGAATATTGGTATGCATACAATTATAACTGCCGTAGGAAGGCGCTTTAGTTCCAACACATGACTTACCACACCCATTCGTATACACGCTGCCACTGCACTGAGCGGCATTATCCACCGCACTACAGAAGCATTCAGCGCAAAGAACGTTAGTACCTCCGTTCGGGCTATTGCACCACCATTGAAATTGATTAGCATACGCGGCAGTAACCCCAAGAACTCCAGCGGCACAGTTATAGTGAGTTGCGGCGCAAACGCCATTAACCTTCCATTCGGTACAAAGCACGTTAGTACCTCCACATTTACCATTACACCACCATTGAAAATTAGTGCCATTGTCACCAGTAGCCCCAAGAACCCCAGCGGCGCAATAATTATCGCGAGTTGCAGCGCAAACACCATTAACAAGAGAGCTAGAGCAAGCTGACGCATATTCACCACCATTATTAAATCCTTCTGATGCTAAAAGCGCGTTTAAATCGAGATTTTTTTTGAATTTTTTTAAAGTTAAATCAGATTCCGCTGGATCATTGCCCGGATAGGCGCTGGCCCATTTTTCCGGCGTCATATCGCGAGACAATTCTTTAGCTTTGACAAAAAATTCTTCCGCCTTTTGCGGTTCACCTAAGTTAACATAGGCCAATCCCAGACCATTTAGAAGCCAAGGATTTTGGTCACCAGTTTTGTCCAATCCTGCCTGGGTGAATTCTTTCACATTTTCAAAATCTTTGTTTAAGAAATAGACCCAAGCTAAGTCATTATACCCCGCCCATTCCGTCGGCGCCCAGGCCACAAATTTTTGAAAATCAGAAATAGCATCAGGGTATTTCTTATCATAGCCGTCAATAAGACCTCGGATATAGAAAGCTCTTTGATTCTCAGGATTAATCTCCAATGATTTATCGATTTCTTGCCTGGCTTGACTCAAATTATTCCCCACCAAATGGATACGAGCTAATTGATAATAGGCAAGATCAGCTTGCGGATCCATCTTTAATGCTAAATCAAAAAACCTCTCGGCTTTTTTTGTGTCATAAGCACCTCCATTGAAATAATAGTTGCCCTTATCAACTAAGTATTCTCCGGTTGACTTTTTAATTTTGTTTTGAAAAATAAGACCAGAAGCTATAAATAGGACAAAGACAAGTGCCACGGCAAGCTTACCCCG